>NZ_JANZKV010000179.1:0-14526 GCF_025060895.1 Stieleria sedimenti
GAACCGGCTGATGTCAAATGGATATCAGGCGTTTGGCGCAAGCCTTGGGGTTCTGCCTTGGTCACGCCTGTTTTTCTTCTACAATCGTTGGAAATCACTGGACGTGCGTTTCTGAGCGGTGACGAGATCGATGACGAGCCAATCGACCGATGACGAATCTGCTGGCGACGTTTCGCGATGGATCACCGGTGCCGAGTTGGGCGACCAGGACTCGATCGCTCGGCTTTGGGAGCACTGCCTTCCGCGACTGTTGGCATATTCCCGGACCAAGCTGCCGGACCATTTGCGAAGAATTCTTGACGAAGAAGATGTCGCGCTGAGCGCGTTCAAGAGCTTCTGCTTGCGCGCCGCCGACGGGACGCTCGGCGAGATCACCGGACAGGACGAACTGTGGAAACTGCTCTACTGCATCACATCACGCAAGGCAAACGGTTACATTCGCCATCAGAGCCGCGAAAAGCGAGGTGCCGGGCGGGTCGGCGGAGAGTCTGCGTTCCTCAAACAGGGCGAGAACGAGTCGATCGGCGGGATCGACCAGGTCGTCGACGGTTCGGCATCGCCCGCGATGCTGGCCGAATTTGAGAATAGTTGCCGGCATCGGCTTGACCAACTCGACGACTCGATCCTGCAGACCGTCGCCCTGCTTCGGCTGGAGGGATACAGCGTCGATGAGATCGCCCAGCGGCTCGGATGTGCGAAGCGATCGATCGAACGGCGATTGAATCTGATTCGAGCGATCTGGCAATCCGACGACAACCACGGCGCCAACCAAGCATGAACGCCAAATCACCCCGCGAAGACGTTGAAACACTGCGTCGGATCGAACAAGTCTGCACGCGATTTGAAAACGCGGATCCGAGCGAGCGAGACATCGAAGCGTTCTGTCAGGGGTTTTCCGGCGACCATCGGATCGCACTGCTGCGCGAGTTAAGGTTGTTGCAGACGGAACTGCAGCGGCGCGGCGGCAGGTCCCAGCAAGGATCCGAATCCGAGCGATTCACGGAGCTCAATCGGACGCTGTTGGAAGCCGTTCCCTCTGGGTTTCTGAATACCAACTTGCAAGACGCGATGGGCGAGCAAGCGGCACCAACGTCGCCGCGTTACCAGATCGGGGAGTTGATCGGAAGCGGGGGGATCGGAGACGTGTATCGTGTCTATGACACGTTCGGCCAACGCCCACTGGCACTCAAGACACTCAAACGCCAATTCCAGTCCTACAAATCTGCGATCGACCGCTTTCACCGCGAAGGCCTGCTGACCGGAACGCTGCAGCACCCCGGTATTCCACCGGTCTATGACCACGGGACGTTCGATGATGGTACCCCTTTCTTCTCGATGAAATTAGTCGAAGGTCAAACGTTACAGCAGATCATGAAATCGCGACAAGCACCATGCGATGACTTGGGGGACTTGATCGGGATTTTCGAAAACGTCGCCCAGACGATCGCGTATGCTCACTCGCAAGCTGTCATTCACCGGGACCTGAAACCCCACAATATCATGGTGGGACGGTTCGGCGAAATCCAAGTCATGGACTGGGGATTGGCCAAGCGGCTCGGCGGTGATTCCGAATCTGATCATGACGCCGCAACCGATTCAATCCGCGGCGCCATCGATGCCGATCTGTTGACGGTCACGGGGGAGGACACGTCATCTGGCGAGACTCCGCATGGAAGCGAATTGACCACGGCGGGTGATATTGTCGGAACCCCGGGCTACATGGCGCCCGAGCAGGCTCTTGGCGACATCGATTCCGTGGACACTCGGGTCGATGTGTTTGGTTTGGGGGCGATTCTGTTTCAGATCTTGACCGGGCAAACGCTGTTTCAAAACGAATCACGAAGCGAGACGATCGAAAAAACCAGAAAAGGGGATTTAGGTGATGCCTTTGCGCGGCTCGAGCACCATCACGAAGACTCCGAGTTAGTTGCCTTGTGTCGTCGATGCCTGGCGATCGACCCGGCCTCACGCCCCGCCGACGCTGCCGAGGTTGCCCGGGTCACCCAGGACTACGTTGCCGGGTTGCAGCGACGAATGCGTGAGGCCGAAATACAGAGATCCCGTTCGGAAGTCCGCATGCATGAATCGCGCAAACGGCAGCGTTGGGTCGTCGGTTTGACCACTGCATTGACGACCCTCGCAATCCTTTCGGCGCTCCTGATCAGCAATCAATGGATCAAAGCGACCCGGGCCGCCTCCGCCGAATCGATCGCCAGGGACAATGCCGAAAAAGCGGCCCGGGCGACCCAGGAAGTCAACGAGTTTTTGAATCGGGTGCTCGCATCCAGTCTACCCGAACGACGCGGCCACGACGTGACACTTCGCGAAGTCGTCGACCAGATGCTTCCCGAGCTGGACGGGAAATTCACCGAGCGACCCGGCGTCGAAGGAGCAATCCGCAGAACGCTGGGTGAGTCTTATCGTTGGCTCGGCGAACCTGATATCGCCGAGGAACAGTATCGTCTTTCACTGGTAGCATTCCAGCAGGCACGCCCCATCGATGAGCTGGAAATTCTTGAAACCAAAGATCGGCTCGCCGGAGTGTTGCGATCGCGCGGAGACGAAGGCGACTTCGAAGAATCGAAACAACTCCGAACGGAAGTGCTCGATCGGACCCAAGTTCTTCTAGGGAAATCTCATGAACGAACGATCGCCGCGATGAACAATTTGGGCACGGTGTTGATTGAGATGAACGAACTCGACGCTGCCGCCGAATTGTTCCGCAACGCCCTGCGCCGAATCGATGCCTCATCCGATCCGGAACAATACTCCCGACCGTCGCTGCTGGTGAATCTGGCGGACGTCGATCGAATGAACGGCCAATTGGATTCCGCCGAAGCCATCTATCTGCAAGTGCTCGGTGCCCCAGAAGCCTCGACCTTCGAAAAAGACAACGCGATGATTCAGCTGGGGCAGATGTTTCATTCGGCCAAACGATACGACGCGTCGCTTCGCTATCTGCGTCAGTCCTTCGAAGTCCGCCAAAACTATTACGGCGCACGGCATCCGCTGACGTTGTCGGCAATGCGCAAAATGTCCCGCGTGATGGACGAGTCGCAACGCTACGACGAGTTGCTGGAATTGCTCAGCGACAGTCTCGATCGACACGCCAAAGAGTTCCCGCCCGCGGCGGGACCCATCTGCGAGGCGCGATCCCTGAGGGCCAAGGCCCTGATCGGTCTGGGACGTGTTGAGGACGCTGAACAATACCTGCAAGAAACCATCGAGTTGATCAGCAGCGAGCGAGGCACCGAACACAAGTACGCCCAGGCGGCCCAAAAACAACTCGATGCACTACGGACGGCAGACTAGCAATCGTTGTCAAAGCTTTCCAAAGAAGGCAGACAAGCAAATTGTTGACAAGAAAATGATTGGTCGAGCCAGAATTGGGCCCGAAATATTTTCCTGTCACCCATTTTCCTGTCTATTTTTCTGCCCCCCCATGTTTCTGCCCTCTTCGGTCGACAAAATAGCCCGTTGCGCCACCCCCTGGATCGTCTCTTCGCTACTAGTGCTTCGTCAACTTTTAAACTTGGGGTGCCGCGGAAAAGGGGTCAGGTACCAAAAATGCGAAGCACCCTGCGGGCCATTTGGTTTTTGGTACCTGACCCCTTTTCCGCTCGACGACGATTGAAATGACCGATACGCCACGCCAGACGAACAACGACCCGGGATCGACGATCGACGCCGAGATCGCCGATCTACTGGATCATTACCTCTACCAGCGCGAGCAGGGGCGGGCCGTCGATCGCGATCAATGGCTCGCCGAGCACCCCCAATACGCCGAGCGTTTGGCCGAATGCCTTGACGCAGCGGAGTTGTTTGGCGGTGCGGAAACCGGCGGATTTGACTTGCCGCCCCAACCGGAGCTTCCCGACTCGATCGGCGATTTTGAGATCCTCGGTGAACTGGGGCGCGGCGGCATGGGCGTCGTCTATGAAGCCCGTGAGAAATCACTCGATCGAATCGTCGCCCTGAAGGTGATGCGGTTCGGGATCGTCGACCCCCAGGCGCTCGACCGGTTCCGCCGTGAAGCCGAAACGGCGGGCGCGCTCCATCACACCAATATCGTTCCGGTTTACGCGACCGGACGCGAAGGCGACACGAGTTGGTACGCGATGCAGCGGATCGACGGCGAGAGTCTGGCCGCGCGGATCGGACGCTCCCGACGAGAGCAGACGCCGCCGCCACTCGATGCGATTCTCGACGTCGGAATCCAGGCCGCCGATGCCCTCTCCCACGCACATGAGCGTGACGTGGTCCATCGTGATGTCAAACCGGCCAACTTGATTTTGGATCAGGAAGACCGCGTATGGTTGACGGATTTCGGTTTGGCCCGGCGACTGGTCGATGCCGGCGCGACGGTCACCGGCGCGATCCTGGGCACGCCGCGTTACATGAGTCCCGAGCAAGCGGACCTGCGAGCCACCGACGTGGACCATCGCAGCGACATCTATTCACTCGCCGCGACGCTGTATGAGATGGCGTCCGGACGACCACCGCTCGAGGGCGATGACCCGTTGACGTTGATCAACAAGATTCGTCACGAAGACCCGCCCGCCCTGCGGACCCTTCGATCGGATCTGCCGCGCGATTTCGAGGTGGTCTTGCACAAGGCGATGGAAAAAGACGCGCGGCGTCGCTATCAGTCCGCCGGCGATCTTGCCGACGACTTACGTGCCATCCGTGATGATCACCCGATTCACGCACGCCCACTTTCGATCTTGGAAAAGGCGGCACGTTGGGCTCGCAAGTATCAGTCTCGCGTCCGAGTCGCCGCCGCGGCGATGGCGGTCACGGCAGTGTTGATCGCGGCCCTGTTGTCTGGTCTCGATCAGTGGCGTCAAAGTCAACTGGGATCGTTTCGCGTTCGGGCCGGCGGTGGGCCCTACGAAGCGACCATCGTGCCGGTCGGCGAATCGGCGTTGTCGGATTCAACCTTGGAACTGACGCTTCCGATGCAGAACCATCTAGAGCGGACCGCCGGCGACTATGACATGATGGTTGCACCGACGGGCCGATGGAGTCAGACGCTGAGGTTGCCGGTCACCCGAGGCATACCCAGCGAGTATCGAATCACGAGCCGGCCTGACCCGTCCAAGCAGATATCGATCAACGATGCAGCGGTTGTGACCGTCTCCGATGAATCGACCCCGGCGATCCTGTGGCGACGCGACGGCGTGCTGAAACGCGTGACATGGGACGCCGACCGCCAGTGGGAACTCGACGTCCATTCCATCGACGCCACGCTGACCGATCTCGATGGATCAAACGCAGACGAAACCGAGACAATCCCCGTCAATTTTGCTGACACACAACCGCCCGCAAATTTTAATCCCGGGCATCATCACATCGACGACCAACCGCTGTTGACGCAAGGGGTTGCCGCACTGCGCACGCCGATCGATTTGAACGGCGATCAACGAGCCGACACGTTGGTCGCCGCGACAGATCAACAAGCGTTGCTGGCTGTAGATGACCGGGGACGCATTCTGTGGTCACGATCCTACGCCTTTGCGAATTTGCCCAGCAAGTCGACCTTTCCGGATCCTTTCAACCGACGGGCAACACTCGGTTTCCCGGGGGTCTTTAAACTGCAAGACGTCGGCGATCGAGACCACGACGGGATCAGTGACCTGTTTGCCATGTTTGTGCACTATCAGATGGCGATTCAGACAGACGTCTGTTTGGCCGTACTAAGCGGAAAGACCGGCGAGGTGATCGGCCGGTATCATCAAGTGCTCATGACGCCCGCCAACACGTTCTGGCCGGCCGACGCGATTTTTCATCCCGCCAAACTCCAGTACCGATCGTTCAGCGGTCTGTCGTTTCATGCGAACTCGGCATTTCGTTCGGGCCATCGCAGCTTCGGTGACTTTTTGGCGCGACACAAACCTTTTAGCACCCCGATACGGATCCCCGTTCCAAGCCCGCCCCAGTTGCTGCGTCATGGACACTCGTTGCGAGTGGTCCTCTTGAGCGGGGACCAGTGTCAAATCATCGATTGGGATCACGACCCCGCGCCTGCCGTGACCATCAAGTTGCCTTTCATGCCCGCCCGCGCTCCCCGGATTGCCAACGCGCGCGGCGAAACAAGACTGATCTTTCACGATCACAAAGAATCTCGATCGAACACGGCTCGTTTCAGCGGCACGCAGATCGCTGCCTACGACCTGAGCGGTCAGCAACGATGGAGCCGGCAAATGGAACAAGTCCAGTGGCGCCATTCGATCGACCGTAATCACGCCGATTGGCCCTACGTCACGGACATCAACGGTGACGGTGCGGAAGAAATCATCGTGCCCCGCAGCCGATATCGCAACGGCGTCGATTTGGGCGTGCAATTGCTCGACGCAGCCACGGGCACGCCGGTTTGGACCGACCAGACACCCTACTCGGCGCTCCAATCCGCCGACGATGGCGTGTCTCGAATCACAGTGACCGATGACATCAACCAAGACGGGTGGAAAGACATCGCAACGGCCGTCGTCGCGGGAGATGGATCAAGCCAATCGGCGGGAAATCGCTCCGATCGCAAGGTTTACATTTACCTGGATTGGATCTCGGGAAAAACAGGCAAGGTCCTGGGTTGGGCAAGGCATCCGATTCCCCAGTTCGGCGACCAAATTCGCGTCGCCCAGATCGACGCGATTCGCAGCGGACTTCCCGACACGCCCTCGGGAACGGTCGAGATTGACTTTGTCACCGGGGACCGCACCTTGGACGTCATGCTCGCGTCATCGGTCATTCGTTTCCACCCCAGCCAACCCAGCCCCGTCGCCATCGCCGCAGGGCTTGATGTCTGTCCCAGCCCCACCGATTCAACGTCATCGCTGCGCGTTTACCGTCGCCGCGGCGGTCCCTTCGGCGTCGGTGAAGATCATCTGGTCCTGTTGCGATCCCAGCCGTCGCCGACGATTCGCTTGGGCGAGAACACCTTGCTGGCATCGTGGGTTGGTGAATCGGGCCGGCACCTGATTGCCGCGTCAGGTTTTCAGCCGACCCGCATCAGCGTCATCGATGCCGACTCCGCACAGACGGTTTGGAACAGCGATCGGACGGGCGGCGAAGATATCCAATGGATTCCTATCGAACATCCAGACGGAAGTGTTGACTTTCTCGTTCAGGATCAAACGGGAAACGAAACGCCTGCCCGATTGGTCGACGGAGAAACGGGCACTCTACGGTGCCGTTTGCGGGGCGATCTGGGAGGCCGGATCATTCTGGTTCAGTCGCTTGATGGTGGAAAGTCAGTGCTGCTGGTCGGCGACGGACAACTTGCCCGCCGAACGTCCGCTGTGGCGCCGGGACAATCGATCAATGCGTTTCAAATGTCCCTGGTCAGTCGTACGACCGGCGAGATCCGTTGGTCGAATCGGTTTCTATACGGGGCGTCCCGCATCAACACCCCCGCTAATTATGACCATCTGAGGTTTGCGGACATCAACGGCGACGGCGCTCAGGACATGGTCGGTCCCCACTCACACGACGAGCAACTGTTCCTCGCCGCCTGGGATGGATCCAACGGCGAGATGATTTGGGAACGTTCGGTCTTCCAGCGACCGACTCGAAGCGACTATTGGATTCCTTTTTCGCTGGTGGTCATCGATGGCCAAACGCACGTCGTCTACTTGGGCCGCACTTCGGAAGACAGTGCTTTGCGGCAACTGGTCCTCTGTGGGCCGGATGGTGAACTCATTGACTCGACCGAGCCTGAGAACGCCGCGTCGCTTCCCATCGTGGACGGTGCATACGCGAGCCGATACTTGGCAATCGAAGGCGCGACCAGGTCGGACGGCATCCCGATGCTGGCGTTGAGCCGGAATGCGAATGGGAAAACGCGTTGTGAGATTTTCGACCTCCGCAGTAAGCAGTTCCAAAGGATTCGGCAGTTCAATGAATCGGCGGAGAATTTTTATGTGGCCGGCATGTGGTTCCGTGACATCGACGATGACGGCGTCAAGGAACGGGTCGTGATGGATCGGGTGACTTCGCTACAGGACGAATCGACACCAAACGCCGAGGGCCGATCATCGCTTGTCATTCGGTGCTATCCGATGCTGCAGCCCGAGCCGCAATTTCAGATCACGATTCCCGACGTCAACGGAATCCAGAGTGTTCACTGGAAAGGGGATCACCACGTCCCGATCAGTTGGCTGCAGATCGACCAAAATCGTCTCGTCGCCATCGATTGGTCGCGGCAGGAGATCCTGGCTGAAACAAATAGCGATCCAGAATCTGCCTCAAACGTACCGCTAGTTTGCCGTCGTGACGACACGTACACCCGGATCGCGTCTCCGACGCTTGATGGAATTCAGTTTCAAAATCTTCGCGTCGGACGACCGCAAGAATCCAACGCTGTGAACACGCATCGGGAAATTGATCCACGTCGGACGCGCCCCCTGTTCAGTTCGATCGGCGGGGACACCACGCTCGCCCAATGGGGGCTCGATCTGATTCGCGGCGGTCTCACGCTGAGCGTTTTGATTCTTTTGCCGCTTTGGTATTTAAAGCGGACGGTGAACAGGCGACGTTGGAGTCTCGCGTGGCTGCTACTCGCACCGCTTCTGGTTGGTGTTTGGATGGTGATCTGGCAAAGTTCGTGGTTGCGCGAACCCGGTCTGGCCTTCAATCTTCTCAACGGTGTCACCGCCTGGATGTGCGTCGTCGCATTGTTCATCGCCGTCCGCGACAAGAAAGACGGCCAGGGATACTCGATCCGATTGATGCTTTCGATCGGTACGCCCGTCGTCTTCTTCGCCCTCGTTGCATTTGCGTACCTGCAACGTGCAGACCCCGAAATTCTTCGCCACAGCATTGATGCAACGGGACTGCTGCGAGTCGCGCTAATTAGCTTTGTCGTGGTGGTGCAACTCTATTGGATCCTGCGAATTCTGGCTTCGGTATTGCGTCGGATCAGTGGTCGGCTTTGGAGGCACGCGACAACGTGAATGACGGGGACGAAGGCGTTTCGAACAGTGAAGACTCACTGCGAGCCACCTGGTCGATCGGTCCGCTGCGACCGTGGTTGAAAATGCTCGCCGAACGACAGTTGTCGCCCGCACTTCGCGGTCGCATCGATCCGTCGGATGTCGTTCAACAAACGTTGGTCGACGCGTGGCGCGGACATGAAGGGTTTCGTGGCACGACGCAAGCCGAACGGTTGGCTTGGTTGCGCACGATCCTGAAACGCACCTTGATGCGGTACGACCGTGATCAACTGCGAACGCTCAAACGCGGACAGGGACGCGAACAACAATTGCAAGCGGCGTTGGATCGTGACAGCATTCGGATCGAGCAGTTGGCCATCGATCGCGAGCCCAATCCACGCTCGCGCGCCGACCGGGCGGAACAAACCCTGCAATTGGCTGCGGCTCTTGATCGACTGCCCAACGACTATCGCGAAGTCCTCACGCTGCGGCACATCGACGGACTGTCGCACGAGCAGATCGCCCAGCGGATCGGACGATCCAACGCCGCCACACGGATGCTGTGGATCCGGGCGCTGGAGAAACTGAAAGCGGTCTATGAGGGGTAAGGAAATTTCGGAGGTAAGAAAATTTAAACAACGAATTCCCCCATTTTCCTACCTCCAAAATTTTCTTACCCCGCCGCTTTTCGATGACGAGAATGTAATTACTTTTCGCCGTCGATCCGTTTGAGGAATTTAAAGATGTCGCTATCGGTGCTCAGGATCAACGTGCTGTCCTCGTCGAGCATCTCCTGATAGGTCTCCATCGTTTTGATGAAGGCGTAGAACTGGATCGAATCGGGGCTTTGGTTGTAGGCCTGGGCGTAGATCTCGGTGGCCTCGGCGTCGGCTGCACCTTGGATCTCCTGGACTTGTTTGTAGGCTTGGGATTCGATTTCCAGCAAATCCTTTTCCTTGCGGCCGATGATTTTGGCCGCCTCGCCGGCACCCTCACTGCGGAAACGTTCGGCGATTTGTTGCCGTTCGCTGATCATCCGGGAATAGATCCGGTCCCTGACGCTCTCGTTGTAATTGATGCGTTTGAAGCGAACATCCAACAGTTCGATTCCCAGGTCTGTGACCTTACTGGCTGCTTGCTGAAAGATCTCTTCTTCGATCTTCGCACGCCCCTTGTTGATCGGGTACAGGATGCCGATGTTGCCGGGCGCGTCGGCGATGGTTTCATCGCGGACGGGTTGGCGATCTTTGGTGGTCCGGACCAATTCGATCAATTCATGTTTAGCGATCGCATTGCGGGTTTCGCTGCCGAGGATGTCATCGAGACGCGATTGGGCGCTGCGTTCATCCCTGAGCCGCAGGAAGAACTGTTTGGCATCATTGATCCGCCAACGCCCGAAGGTGTCGACGACGATGTAGGTCTTGTCTTTGGTCGGCATTTCGTTGGGACGGCCGTCCCATTCCAGGATGCGTTTTTCAACGCGAGTGACTTCCTGGATGAGCGGAAGCTTGAAATGCAAGCCGGCGTCGGCGATCGGGTCACCGACCGGTTTTCCGAACTGGGTGATGATGACCTGTTCGGTCTCGCTGACGGTGTAGGCTGCACTGTAGGCGACCAATCCGACCAGAATCACAATGGCGGCGATTGCGGGGAACGTCAGACGATTCATTTGGATCTCCGGTCGGCTTGCGGGGCCAGATTCAACAGTGGCAAAATCTGGTTGGCTTGATCGTCCAGGATGATTTTTTGCCCGAGTGTCGGGATCACTTGCCGCATGGTTTCGATGTAAATTCGCTGCTTGGTCACTTCGGGTGCCTTGGCGTATTCAGAAAACACGGCATTGAATCGCGAGACATCGCCTTGGGCTTCGTTGACGCGTTTGAGCGCGTAACCTTCGGCAGCCTGTGTCTTCTGTTCCGCTTCACCGCGTGCGCGTGGGACTTCTTTGTTGTATTCACCGTTGGCGACATTGATCATCTGCTCGCGTTCCTGCTGAGCTTGATTGACTTCGTTGAACGACGGTTGGACCGGCTGCGGTGGGTTGACGTTTTTCAGTTGAACCTGGTCGATGCTCAGGCCCAGCTCGTATTTGTCGACCTGTTCCTGGAGCTGCAACAGTGCCTCGACTTCGATCTCTTGTCGGCCGATCGTGATGACTTCGTCGACGGTCCGATCCCCGACGACAGTCCGCATCACCGATTCGGAGATGTCGCGTAGCGTTTGACCCGGATTGCGAACCTTGAATAGGAACAGCTTCGGATCGCGGACGCGGTACTGGATGACCCATTCGACCGTGGCGATGTTGAGGTCGCCGGTGACCATCATGCGTTCCTCGGTTTGTTCGTTCGAGACTTGCGTGTCGTTGGTGGCGCCGGGTGTACCGAATCCGAATTCCTGCTTCAATTGACGCTTGACCGGAACGATCGAAACGTCGTCGATGCCGAACGGGAATTTGAATCTCAGGCCCGGGTCGACGGTTTTGACGTAGCGGCCGAACCGCAAGACGACACCTTGCGATTCCGCTTGAACCGTGTAGACGCTCGTGAACAACAGCGCAAGGAGTAGGAACGCGGGGATCAGCCAAGCCACATAGGGCTGAAACCGCTCAAAGTCCGACCAGTCAGGGCCGCGTGGATTCGAATTGCTCATGAATCGATGGAGTCATTTGAAAGGAGTCACAGTCCGCGGATTCTGATCAATGCCTCCAGCCGTCGCCGGCAAGAACCAAGGGTCACCGCTCAAAAGGGTAGGTCTGAGACGCCGTCCGGCTAGGCTCTCGATCTCGAAAATTAGCGATCTTTCTCAATTAAGACCGATTCGCACGATGATTGTCGATGACCGAAGTGCGACCCAGTGTGCGGGCGAGGGCTGCTCGCTACGGGACCACCAGCACGTCCGAACCCGCCTGCGGCACACCCGCGGGGCCCTCCAGGGGTTGCATCACGGTGAGGTCTTCGGCGTCTTCGAAATCTTCGACCGGAACGCGGCTCATCCCAAAGTCTTCGACATACTGAGGGATTGGCTTCACCGGTCCACGGTTCTTGTTAAAATCGCGGACGGGCGTGAACAAGAGGAATCCACCGACAATGACAAACCCCGCAGTGGCCGCCAAGGTGATCCAAAGCAGTGGTGATCGCAATGCACCGCCGGCGGTGATCCCATCGCTCACGTTGGCTGGAGTTCGGTAGGGCTGTGCCTGCGACAGGGATGGCTCGCCAGAATCGGTCCCCAGCGGCGAGCCCGTTGATGGCTGATTGTGGTTTGACATTTCATAGTCCTCGCATCTTGAACCTGAACCAGCGGACGATCGAAACCGAGCTTCGATTATAGGGTGCCGTCTCCCGAATCTTTCACGATTGTGGCGCGTGATGAAATCTTTTTACATTTCGCCCGCATCGATCACGCCCCTGCGATTGCTCAAGTGGGTGGCGATCGGGTTCGTGTTTTGGATCGGGTTTCTGATCCTGAGCCCGTTTTCGCACTATCTGCCGCCGGATTTTGACTACGGTTTTCTGAGCAACAAGGCGGACTATTTTTATCGCTCCGGCTATTTCATCGGCTTCTATCTCCACATCGCGGGCGCGCCGATCGGCTTGTTCATCGGTGGGCTGCAGATGAGCCGAACGCTTCGAATGCAGTATCCACGGGTTCATCGAATCGCAGGCGGTGTCTACGTCATTGCTGTTCTGTTTGCGGCCGCTCCGGGCGGCTTCATCATGTCGATGAAAGCATTCGGTGGATGGTCAACCACGCTCTGTTTCGGAATACTCGCGGCGGCGACCTGGTGGTCGACCTACATCGGTTGGCGAGCGGGGCGCGGGGGCGATTTTCAGCAGCACCGGATCTGGATGCTGCGCAGTTATGTGCTGTTGCTCTCTGCCGTGTTCTTGCGGCTGGGGCATTTTGCACTTCGGACGATCGGCTTAACGCCGGAGCTAACCTATCAATTCGCCGCTTGGATCAGTTGGGTGATCCCCTTGATCGTGCTCGAGTTCGCCCTGGGCATCTACAGTCTGCCGGCGCAGCGGCGTGGAGACCGAAGCAGCTGACGGTTCATGGGCATCGTCGTCATCATCGTCGAGGCGTTCGGTGAGGACGCGATCGACCAACTCCGCCGGCTGATTCCGACCAGGGATCAAATTCACCGATCGAAGCACGGCGGGTTGTTCATCGCGGATCGTCCACGGCGATTGCGTCACGGTCGGCGACTGGGGCAAGAGACTCGCTGATGTCAGCGACGCGGGATGAGTCTGATCGATTGTCACCCCTTCGCCCTCACCGGGCGGCTGACGCGCCAAATGGTTCACGACGTAGAGTGCATCCAGCGGAGTGATTCTGCCGTCGCCGTTGGCATCCAAAAACTGCGTACCGGTCGAGCTCGGCTCACCTTCGGCCGATTGACGCAACGCGAGACCGTTGATGATCGCCAGCACGTCGCGCGGCGTGGTCTGGCCGTCGGCGTTCGCATCAGTCGGCTGAAAGAGGTTGGTCAGCAAGCAGCTCCGTACAAGACGACCCCTGCCGCCTTGAGATCCTTGGCGAACTGCACCAGGTTGTACGGAACGAGTTGATCGCTTGAGGACTGAGTCGCCGCCACTTCGCCGGCGGGGTAATTGGTTTCGGTGAAAGTCTGTGCCGCCAGCAACCGCCGGCCTTCAAGTTGCTCGACGCGCATAAAACGGCGCTGAAGCCGTCGGTGTTTGATGGACGGTCGAGGACATTTCCATGTCCCGCGGTCGTCGCCGCACAATCATGGAGGACCCTGGACGCTGAGGACGAGGTGTCCCAGGGTGCTTGGCCAGACGAATCCAGAAAACGCACGCGGAAAACGTGACATTCCCACCGGTTGCCGAGAATTCCGGCGGAAATCCAGCGGAGGTCTATTTGACCTTCACACCTTCGATTCGAAAGACGGCCATGTGGGTCGCGCCGCGGGGGCCTTTGCCGCCGGGGTACTTGTAGGTTTCCGGATCGAGCACGAACTTGCCTTCGACCGTCACGGGACGGGTGGAAAAGTCGGCGGTATGGTCGCCGACCATGTTGACGAAGACACAGTCGTAGAGCGCCGCCCCCGGTCCGAAACAGCATTCTTTGTTGTCGCGAACCAGCACGAACTGCTTGAAGCCGCGGTCTTGATAGGTGCTGGCGGGCAAGATGTAGCCGCGCAGTTTCACGTTCTTGCCGTTGATAGTTTTCAGACGTTCGGTCCACATCGATTCGTCGAACGCACCGTCTTTTTCGATGTCGAACTTCAGATCATCGAAATTGATTTCGCCCTTGGCCAGCTGGGCAGCCGAGCTGAGTCGAATTTCAACCTTGGGCCGCGTTTGGGGATCTTCGGCAGGGTCTTCGGCGGCGGCTCGGTTCAGACCCAGCGGCAGAACGCCGACCAGCAGCGCGCAAACGATCACCAGCTGTAATGAAAATCGGAATCGTGGAAGGTGGTGCATTTCGCTCGCTCGTTAGGTTGCTGGCTTCGCCGAGTGCTTTGTCAACTCTTCGTCTAAAAGGGGGCAAGAACGAATGGCACGGGCATACGTGTTGGTGTGCAGGCTTCAGCCGCTCACCATCGCTGCGAAGCAGCGACCGGGAATCG
>NZ_JANZKV010000179.1:14556-35676 GCF_025060895.1 Stieleria sedimenti
GCTAGACACCAACGGTTGCTGAATCCTTTTTTTTGACCCCTTTTTCCGAGGCAACTTCGGTCTAGAAGTTGACCAAGCACTAATTCACTTTCGTCCCTTTTAACCGGTAGAACACCGCGTTGTCAAAATCGGTTTGTTTTCGGGGCACTTGATTGAGCATGAACTTGCCGGCCAGTTTCCGACGCGTCATGCCGCCTTCGATCGTTTGGCCGCCGGTCAGCGTGACTTCGACCATCTCACTGCTCTTGGGCTGGCCACCGAAGCAGCAGGTCCCTAGGTCGCCGACCAGGACAAATTGGCGCAACATGCCGCCGCCGCTGGACGGATGAATGTAGCCCTTGATGAAGACGTCCTTGCCGTCGAGTTCGAACGCGGTTTGCGTCGGTCGATCCGGTTCGGCGTCGAATTTCAACTTGTAAAAGGGGACGCGAACGTGTCCCGGTGGGACTTCGGTCAGGTAGACGTAGGTGTGCAAGCCGATGCCGCCGACCAACAGCAAGGCGTTGGTGGCCAAGGCAAATTTCGCCAGCCCCAGTCCGCTAAATTCATTCGGATAACGTCGAATCGACCGAATCGCAAGCAGCGAAAAGACGACCCCGAGGATCGCCAAGGCGAGCAACGCTTCGAACGGAGGAATCAGCCCCAGCAACGCGACGACGAACAACAAGATCGATGCGATCGCGCTGCGGCTGAGCGCCCGATAGGGAAAGTCCACCTCATCGGCGGACGACGACATTTGAAGTTCAGTAGCCATCGATGGTTTGTGGCAAAGTGGTGGGGGATCGTCGACGGCGATCACGCAAGCCGGAATGCTTACGCCACTTTAACCCCAGTCGCGGGGCCGCCGGTCAACACCAGGAACAGTGCCAAGACGATGGACGCCAAGGCGACCGTGATTACGTAGCCAAGGTCCCAAGGGTTCGTTTTTTGTGCCAGGAGAGCTCGATTGCCGAGCTCGATTGTGGTGACGTCGGTGCCGGCCAGGGAGACCGGAGCGGTGCCGGCTGGGGCAGCAGCGAGCGGGACGACGGCGGCATAGCGTGTTCCGCGTCGCAGCGTTTCAAGGGCCGGAACGGATTGCGAAGTCGCCTCGTCGGCCGGCTTGGCGCGAACCGGGACCGGTATCGGGAAAAACGTCTTGGCCCGGCGGACCGCTTCGGGGTCAATTTTTTCAAGTTCCTCGATCGCCGCTTCGGCTTCCGGCAGCGGGCAGGCCCGCATGTAATTGATGACGGGCACGCGGAGCCAGTTTTTGTCCTTTTCCGCTTCCTTGAACAACGTTTTGAGACGCTCGATCTGACTCCAGTCGTTCCATTTGGCCAAGTCCGGAATCACCATGTCCGCCAGCTCGCCTCGATCGAGGATCTTGTGCAGCGATTCAACCAGCGCGCTCCGCGGAATCACGTCGCCTTCGGTTCCGTGAAAGCGAATCGCCATGATCGCGGCGTAGCTTTGCGGGAACGGCGCCTTGTGGTTCGCGATGAACAGCTCATCGATCAGCGGCAGTCCCGACTCGCCGGCCAGGGTCAAGTAGCAGGCGATCAACGCGTCCAGTCCGCCGGTGACACTCTTGGCGGGGTTGCGGAGCATCGCTTCGAGCATCGGCAGGTCTTCTTTGCTGCCGCAGACACCCAGCATCGTGAAGTACAGACGTTTTCGGTCGGCGCCGATTTCGGGCTGTTGGACCCACTCGATCAATTGGTCTCGATCCATGTCGGGACCGATCTGTTGAATCACTTCGTAGGGCGCCGACGCGAACTCGTCATAGGCATCGCGCGAAATCAACGCCTCTTCGTCTTCCAGGTAATCGCGAAAGAAACGCAGCCGCGCGACGGGGTCATCTTTCACCTGGCTGGCTTTGACGATGTAGTCCTCGGCCCGCTCGCTGACCGGCAGACAGGACCACTGCAAATTGGGCGGGTCGACGCCGGACAGCAGGAATCGGCGTCCGACCTCGACTTTGCCGTAATAAATCGCGTCCACTTCTTGGCCGACTTTGACGTGCTCGGATCCCTTGAGCACCTTCTCGATCCGCATCTTCACCACGCCGGTGGTCAGGTTCCGCGTCAGCTCACCATCGAGGCTCGACGCGATCACGACGGCGTCCATCGTCAACGATTGCTGGCGGATGGTCTGCTGGACGGACTCGCAAAACGGGCAGGCTGGGGCGGAGGACCACGGCAGAACTGTCATCAAGCCGAGCAGAAACAGGCCGATGGCCGGCCGCCCCGCAATCGGGAATGTTCTGAAAATCCTCAAAGTTTGACACCCGGGCAGGAGGTTCGCCCGGAGCCGTCGCCGAGTCGGACTCGGCTGCGGCGGGTGGGGCAGTCGTGGGGAGGGACGCATTCGGGTCTGGTGGGGTTGGAGTGGAGCAATGCGGCGTGGCTGCAAAGTTCAGTGCATGGAGTTCAATAATAGGTGCTAAATGCCCTCGGTGAGAAGGCACAAATCGTTTCTCCTGGAAATCCCGGCACGATCGACTCAACCCGTCCAGCCATTTTTGCCGATACGACCGAAGATCCGGGCTATCCGCCCAGGAGCCGATGATCCAAAACACCCGTAAGTTTCGGCGTCGGCGGACACTTTTGAAACGACCAATGAACCGAGCCGATTCGCGACGCAGCTTTCATCAGCGTCCCAGACCGGCCGACAAGGGGGAGAGCAGGAATGCTTCGTCAGTTGATCATCGCCGCCGTTCTGGTGGCATCGGCCTTCACTTTGGCCGGCGACGCGTCGGCCGACCAGCGCGCGTTCGGCCAAGCCTGGGGCGGCAGTGCGAGCACACGTGACTGGAATCGATTCTATCACTATCCCTACGTGTATTACCCCCAGAATTTCTGGGGACAGGAATACTATCGTAGTGCGGATAGCCTGTACCACCGCTATCCGCCGGAGATGCGAATCCCCGTGTACAACAAAAAGTGGCACAACTACTACCCGAGCAACCGCCGTTATCACAGCGGCCACCACTTCATCTTGGACGTGTTCTAGGCTTGTCCTGCGTCGGCATGCTGTGGCATGCAGGTGGGGCTCGAAGCGTAGGGCATGCTGTGCATGCCGCGTAGCCGCGTAGGGCATGCTGTGCATGCCAGCCGCACAGCCGCGTAGGGCATGCTGTGCATGCCAGCAGATCGTCAGGCACAGCCTGACCTACGCCAATACTCAAAACCGCAAGCGAGTCGGTTGCAAGACGCACGAATCGCGTCACCGACAAATGTGGCGGTTTCCGCTACCATGAGTGTCATGGCCAACAGCACCAAGATTCGTCCGCTCGGTCGTTTGATCGACAAAGCGAACTCGCCATTTTGGGTGATCGGCCCCGATGGGCGGCTGGTGTTTCTCTCCGCGGCGGTCGGCGATTGGCTGACCGTCGAGCCGGAATCGTTGATCGGACGTCGTTGCCAGGCCGGCTCCAGCATCACCGATGATCCGCTCGATTTTCTGGCCGCCTCACTCGCGGCCCCCCCGGGAATCTTGAAATCCGGAACGGCGTCGCTGCTGATCCAGCCCACCTTTCCCGGTGCCAAATCACGCCGCATTGCGGCGCTGGACACGCGATTCGTGCGACTCGGCCAAGGCGATGAAGCCATCACGCTGGCCGTCGCGGGCAGCTTTGAAGACCATCTTGCCGACCCGGTCATCGATGCCGCGGTCGTGTTGCGACGACAGCTGGACAGTTGGCGCCGTCGCCATGAAACGATCGCCCAGGGCGTTTCGGTCGGCAATTCTCGCCTCGCCCAACGGCTCGGCAAACAAATCCGATTGGCCGGTTCGGTCCGCAGCGACGTGCTGATTGTCTCCCCGCCGGGTTGCTTCGCCGAATCTATCGCAGCGTCGGTGCACCAATGTTCGGCGGCGGGCGAACCGATCGCCACGATCGACGGGCCGTTGATGGACGCCGAACTGTTGGATGCCAGCTTGGCAGCGGTGATCGCCCATCTGGCGGATTCAGAGAGGTCGACGGCGACCGCGATCCTCAAGGGAATCGACCAGACGCCGCTGGAAGCCCAGCTCCGCCTGGTCGAACATCTCCGTGAGTCGACGCATCGATTGCGGTTGATCGCCATCGCCAACGACAGCGCCGTTGTCTCAAGCTGCGCCGACACCGAACCGAATCCGGAACTCGACGTTTTCCTGGAAGCGTCGCTGCCGGTAGGAATCACGCCGCCCCTTGCCGACCATCTGTGTGGGCTGACCATTCGTCTCAATCCGCTCGCCGATCGCGTCGCCGATGTGCCGATGATCGCGACCGCCATGCTGGATCGGCGGCGGGCCGGTGGAGACGGTCTGGCGGATCGCTTCGCCCGGGCCGCGCTGGATGCAATGGTGATTTACCCTTGGCCGGATAACTTTCGCGAACTCGACCAGGCCATTCGACAGGCGATGCGAAGCTGTCCCGGCCAAGTCATCGGGTTGGAACACCTGCCGCTGGCGATCCGGTCGTACCGTCCCAACGAGTCGGTGCCGAAACAACAGCAGACCATCGACTTGGATCAGGTCGTCGCCCAGTTCGAATCGGATTTGATTCGCGAGGCCTTGGAATCCAGCGCGGGCAATCGAGCCGAAGCGGCGCGGAAATTGAACATTTCGCGTGCCCGTTTGCTCCGCAAGCTGGAATCGATCGGCGCTGGAGACTCGCCGTGAACCCTTTCGCCACCGTTTCAACGGCCAGCAGGGTGATCCCGTTTTGGGTCTGCGAATCGGGCCGCCGGTGGAGCGACGCGGCCAAGCGGTTCGTCGGGCCGTTCCAGCACGACGCCGACGCGGATTCGTCCGGCCAGGGCATGGGATCGGGCCAGCCGACGTTCCACGTTCAAAGATTGGACGCCGCCAAAATCCGAGCGTTGATCTCGGGCCAATCGGATCTCGTGATCTTCTGGGAACTGTCCGCCGAGAACACGTCCGCGGTCGCCTTGCACGTGGCCCAGATCGGCGCCTCGCGACCTGATGTGATGCAATGGGCCGCGATCGATGACGTCTGCCGGCACCAATCCGACCGCCTGGCCCTGCGGATCAGGGAGCTCGGCGTGTCGGCGGTGCTGCACCAGCCCCAAGAATTAGCCCTGCTGGCACGACTCGTCCGCCGTCGCTTTTCCGCGGCACCCTCAATCTAAGAGTTGATAAAGCACTAGCCCGACGCGCAAGCGAGGGTTGCCGCGTCGCCCCTAAAGGTGTTAGCGGAACGGCGCGAGCCGTCCGGTCGCGCTTCAAAAACACCGTGAAAGCCCGGAGCGCTCGCGCCCTACCGCTAACAATGCGCGGATGGTGTTAGCGGAACGGCGCGAGCCGTCCGGTCGCGCTTCAAAAACACCGTGAAAGACCGGAGGGCTCGCGCCCTACCGCTAACAAAAACACCCTTTCGCTCTGAAGGTGTTAGCGGAACGGCGCGAGCCGTCCGGTCGCGCTTCAAAAACCCCATAAAAGACCGGAGGGCTCGCGGCCTACCGCTAACAAAAACACCCCGCTTGGCGTCAAAGTAAGTGGCATTGGGCGCCAGCCTACGGGCCCTTACCTGAGAAACCAACGCGGTAGAGGGCGAAAGTCGACAGACCGTTTCGTCGCCGAAACAGGGGCGGTGAAGCTGCGGCAGACGACGAGTCCCAACGTGTAGGCGAGTTCTAAAAAAAACGAGAATTTGACTCATGAACCCGATTGATCTTGCCGCAGCTCGATCAGGCCCCTATCTGTAGGGCACCATGGGCGGCGCGGATGCCGCCCCGAAACCCAAATCAGGATGATTCGAGCGGTGCTGGATCGGATGAAAGGACGTCTTCTCAGTGGCATGTGTATCGCAGCAGCGGTACTCGGGATCGCTGGGTGCAACCAAAACCCGTACCTGGCGGGGCCGGCGACCTATCCGCAGCCGACCAGTTCGTTCGGACCGGCAATCTCGCAGCAAGGCGTCAACCCGAACGACTCGCGGATGGCCGAACTCAACCGTCGAGTTCAATTGCTCGATGACAACAATCGCCAACTGCACACGCAACTGGCCCAAAGCGAACAGCAGGCACAGGTGTATCGCGAGGAACTCAACCTCGTCCGCAAACAGCTGGCCGATACCAACCAACAGCTCGAAGCCGCATCGATCGCCGCCCGCGAGGCTCAGAACAAGGTCCGTGGATTCCAAGCTTCGACGCAAATGCGGGGCGGGGCTTCGATCCAACCCAACACCAACCTCAGCCGACTCGCCTCGCAGCTCAATCTCGGCGGGCTGCCCGTTCAGCAAGACGGCGATCGGATTCGAATCGCGATCCCCAGCGACCAGCTGTTCGCTCCGGGCACGGCACAGCTGATCCAACAATCGGCTCAAGTGCTCGACCCCGTCGCCGCACAACTGCGAAGCCTGTTCCCGCGGCAACGGATCGGGATCGAAGGCTACACCGATAACGTTCCGGCAACGGCCGGTGGCTCGGCCGCCAGCCACCAGCTCGCCTCCGCACAGGCCTCCGCGGTTCTGGACATGCTGACACGACGCGCCGGCATGCCGCTGGGGCAATTCTTCATCGTCGCCCAAGGTGCCAATCGACCCGTGCAGCCCAACGCCTCGGCGGCAGGCCGAGCGGCCAACCGACGCATCGAGTTGGTGATCTACCCGGAAACGTTTTAAGAAGTTTCGAGTTCCAAGTTCCAAGTTTCAAGTTCGTTCAACCTGAAACCTGAAACCTGAAACCTGAAACCTGAAACCTGAAACTTGAAACCTGAAACTTGAAACTTGAAACCTGAAACTTGACTCTCCCTACTCCGGCGGAAGATCCGCGGAAATGTCGAAGCGATTCCAGCACCAAGCGGTCACGAGGATGGCGCTGACGGCCAACAGCCAGGTGCCGGCGACGGCGCCAAAGACGTAGACGGGGACCGACAGCGGATCGCTGAAGATCGATTTGCATACCGACACCCAAACCAGCAGCGCCCCGACGGCGGCGGCGATCAACGTCGCCTTGCCGAGGAACATCACGTTCGCCCTGACGACCATCCCGAACCCTTGTGCATTTTCGTGGTGCGGGTACGCCAGAAACAATGCATTCTCGGTCGCAAAGGTGAACACGGCTAACGCCGAAAGCATGCCGCCCCATCCGATGATCTGGGGCCAACCCGGACCGGCGACCGCCGCTGCAATTCCCAGTGTCGTCCATTGAAATCCGACCGTGATCAAGATCGGCAACGTCAACTGGCCGAGCACCGCGTGGATCGGCCGCAGCGGTAGTGATCGCAACAGCAACATCCGTTTCAAGTCGCGTCGGAAGTCCAATCGCAGCGCCGGTGGCGCGAGCAACATCGTACTCAGCGCGATCCCGGCAACGACAAACGCCCATTGGTTCCCGACGCGTCCGGTTAATAGCGGCGAAAGACAGAGCAGCGTCGGGACCAGAAAACTAAATAAGATCGTTCCATAGTAACGCCGAATCGACAGTGCTTGTCGCCAAACCAGTGCCACCGATTCACCCATTCGCCGCGGCAAGATCGCTTCGATGCGATCGGCCAATGTTTCGTCGCAACGCGCACCGGTCGTGTTGGCGCGGCTGCTTGCCGGTGAATGAAAATCACCCGAACGCAAGCGTGCTTGTTCGCGAGCCAGGATGGATCTCCCGGCCCAAGCATCGACACGAACCAGGGCCAGGATGGCGAACGGCACCAGCATGACCGACGCCAACATTTGAACCGCAGTGTGCGTGGTGATGTCGACCGTCGTTGCCAACAAGGCGGCGGGGCGCCAACCGATCGCCAGCCACTGAACGGCGTCGCAGGATGCGATTTGCCCGATCGCGCGAAAACTGTTCAGCACATAAACCCCGGGCAGTGAACCGGCCGGCGTGATTGCGGCCAGTTGGCCAAAGAACTGAATGATGGTTGCCAACGCAATCGCCGACAACGCGATCCGCGCCCCGACGAGATGACGACGCGAAAGCCCGCTCACCAAACGCTGCCAGATCATCCGCACCGTTTCAAGCAGCACCAACGCGGCGAAGACTCCGGTCGCCAACAGACCGGCGTGCCGGACATCCGGCGCCAGGGCGATGACCAGGAAGAACGTTTTCAGCAGCGCCGAAAAGAAGACCGTGTTGACTTTGTAGGCCGCCACCGTCGATCGCTTCAGCGGCGCGCCGCCGAGCCAGAGGTTTTCGGCGGCGGTGTATTCCATGTCGACCTGCTTGTCGGTCCAGACACATCGCACTGCGTGGTAAATCAGGTACAGCACCATGCCGCCGGATAGCCACAACCGTAACGACTCCGGATCCGCGGTCCGCCGCGACGCCAGGATCAAGAACCCGTTCAACACGTAGGCACATAGAAAGATCACGGCGATCGCCGAGGCCACGATGCGGCGCGGAGACCGCATGCGATTTGCCGCGCGCCTGAGTCGAAACAGACTGCGTCGCAACGTCAGCCAGATCAGATGTTTGTGGGGAGACGACATGGGACAAGGTCGTGGTCAAGCTGAAAAGAAAGTGAACGAGAATTCCAGCCCGTCAAGGCGGCCGATGCAGTCTGGAAGACCAACACGGGGTGAATTAGACAGTCAGCGCTGCGGTCGCTTCGAAATAGGCTTCCTCAAGCGATTGTGCACCGGGAAACTCCGCTCGCAGTTGATCGACGTCACCGAAGTACTGCAGTTTGCCATGCTGCATGACAATCAAATGCGTGCACACGTCCTGAATCATCGCCAACAAGTGACTGGAAATGATGATCGTCGCGCCGGCGGAGGCGCGTCGTTTGATCGATTCAAGCAGGCGTCGAATTCCGGGCGGATCGAGGCCCGTCATCGGTTCGTCGAGCAGCAACACGGCGGGGTCGTACAGGTACGCACAACAGATCGCGAGTTTCTGACGCATGCCGCGAGAAAGCGTCGTCGCCCCGGCGTTGGTCTTGTCGCTGAGCTGAAAATAATCGAGCAACTCGGCGGACTTTTCGCGATGGTTGGGCACCTCGTAGATTCGTCCGATGAACTCCAGATGCTGTGCAACGGTCAGGTCATCGAACAACGGCGGGTCGTCGGGGACGTACGCCAGACGCCGTTTGAGTTCCATCAACGTCGTCGCGCCGCCGTGGGACAGATCGCAGCCCGCGACGCATAAACTGCCGTCGGTTGCAGGGATTAGACCGGCTAAGCAGCGCATCGTGGTGGTTTTTCCGGCCCCATTGGGACCCACCAAACCGCCTATGTTTCCGGGCTGGAGCGAAAAGGAGACCCCGTCGACGGCCAACTGGTCTTCGTAAAGTTTGCGGAGCTCGTGGCAGCGGAGCATCGGGATTTGCAGTTGATTTAGGGGGCGTGGGCATACAGGCTGCTGCAAGGTTAGGTTACGCTTCGTGGATGTGTCGGCCGACTCGAAAGGATCACGGGGGAATGCCCCCACTCGTGAGACTCAACTCGGATGAATGAGAAACCACCGCTAAAGAAGCAAATCGTGGGGCTGCCCGCACAGCACCCCCGTCGTATTGCGTACAACTTTGCCCGCTGGCGCGAAGCGATGGAACTCTCGCACGCCATGCTGATGGCGGGACTGCGACAAAAAATCGGTCCGGAGGGCGATCTCCGATCCGCGTATCATCAATGGAACGCCGAACGCAGACAACGCAAACTCGCTGCGTACGACCGCGCCGCAGCGCGATACTTTCAACGGATCAAATCCATGAATCTGGACGAGGGAAAACACGATGCCACCGACAGCGGTGATTGACACGCTGGCGATCCTCTGGCCGGCGATCGCCAAGTCTAAAATCTCTGCCGCGATCGCCGGCGGACTCGCGCTGTCGTTCTGGGGAAGTGTCCGCAGCACTCAGGACATTGACATTTCGCTGCTGCAGTCGGATCTCGATCAGATCTCACCGCTTCTGTCTCGATTGGGTTTCCAGCAGCAAAGTCTTTGCGGCAAACGATTGGGGCTTTTCGAGTTGACGCAGTGGGAATATCAACCGCCAGACTTTTTCGTGACCGTTGAGATCGACTTGCTCGTCGGCGACAGCGAGTACTATAAAAACGTGTTAGAAAATGCGACAGACGCAACAGTTGAGGGTGTCGATGCGCCGGTTCGAGTCATTTCACGCGAGGATCTGATCATTCACAAATTGTTCGCGGACCGATTGATCGACCAAGCAGACGTGCAAGAACTGTTCGCGTTGCACAACACCGAAATCGACCGAGAGTACTTGTATCGCTGGGGGCAGACGCTTGGAATTCGAGCGGAGCTTGACGCCGCGATCGCGCGGTTTGAATCGCAATGATCAATCCCTATCGCGCGCCGGTCGATGCGGGGGATTCCGCGGAACTTGCGGACAATCCTTCAGCAGAGTTTCTCGTCACCAGGCCACAGCTTCGGTTTGCCGAGTCAAAATTTCTGCTGTACCGATGCGGTGGGCGTTTGACGTTGGCATCCTTTGTGATGATCGCCCTGTCATTCTTGGTCGCGTTTGACGGGTTACTTCCACTGGGCCCATCGGTATCGACCGGTGGGTTTCAGATCCCCATGGTGTTGCGTCAACTTGCCGTCATGGGGCTTGCGACGATCGTCTATCTGGGATTGATTGTCGGTGTACGCAAGACGTCGAGACAACAACTCGCCACGCACGGCATCGTCGAGGGTGCCGGACTTTCGGTCCGCGTCAGTGGTGGATTACTTCAATGGTCCGGCCCGAATGGAACCTTCACCAGATCGTTGCCCCAAACCCGACCGATCCGCACGCGCAAAGGGTTGATCGTGGTGGTCGATCGCGACCTGTATCTGTTTATTCCCAAAGATGCCGCCTTCGCCGGTGGTCGCTATCAAGCGTTCGCACGCGCCGTCGTGGCGTAAGCTTCCAGCTTGCGTATCCGCACGCGCCGTCGTGGCGTAAGCTTCCAGCTTGGGTATCCGCACGCGCCGTCGTGGCGTAAGCTTCTAGCTTGCGTATCCGCACGAACGCTCGTGGCGTGAGCCTCCAGCTTGCGCTGTTTACGCGACGATGATGCCGATGATTCCCGCCACGACCACGTAGTACAGAAACACCATCGCGGTGATTCGAATGATGTCGCCTTCGCGGCCGACCAGTCCCACGACGGCACAGGCCGCGACGACGTTGTGCACACAAATCGTGTTGCCCGCCGCTCCGCCGACCGCTTGCAACGCGACGATCCAAATCGGATCGGCACCGATGTTTTGGCCGACCTGAAATTGGAACAAAGAAAACATCATGTTGCTGATCGTGTTGCTGCCGGCGACGAACGCGCCGAGTCCTCCCACCAACGGTGACAGCAACGGCCAGGCACCGCCGACCAACGAAGAGACCCCGCCGGCGAGGACCTTGGGCATCGAATCAAACCCCGCTTCACCACCGGTGCTGTTGATAAACAGCTGAACCATCGGCACCGCGAACAGCAAGGCCAGCGATGCCGACACGACCATCCGCATCGAACGCGTTGTCGCTTCGATGACCGCCCGCTTGGACATGCGGTGCAACGGAATCGTGAGCAGACAGACCACAACAAACAAGGCGCCCGGCAGATACAGCGGTGCAACCGGTTTGACACTGATGGCCGATCCGAACAGATTTTCCGTCAGCGCGGCGTCGGTCGGAATCGTGATCGACTTGAGCCAATCGCCGAGCGGAATCGACGGCAGACGGGTCATCACGAGCAACACGGCGATGATCAAGTAGGGCGCCCAAGATCGAACGATCGACAGGCGGTGACTGGCGTCCTTCAGGCGGATGTCGACGTTGCCGTTCCAATCGGCCGGCCAGGTCGAGGCGTCGGCGAAATCCCAGGCCGGTTCGGAGGGCAACAGCCAACCCCGTCGCGCCAATGGAACCGTCAACGCCAACCCGACCAGAGCGCCGATCAACGACGGAAACTCGGGACCCAGCGTGTTGGCAATGATCGTCGAAGGAATGGTCATCGACAGCGACGCAAACAACGCGAAGGGCCAGATCCGCAACCCTTCGCGCCAAGAGCGGTTGACCCCAAAAAAACGTGTCATCACCGCAACGACGAATAACGGAATCAGCAGCCCGCAAAGCAGGTGGACCAACGCAACGCGGCCCCCGACCAACGGCAGCAAGGTGGACCAGATGTCGTCGCCGGCACCGAGCTGGTTCCGAGCATAGGCGACGACCGTCTCGCTGCCGCTGAGTCCGTTTTTGACGCCGATCAAGATCGGAGTTCCCACCGCCCCAAACGACACCGGTGTGCACTGGATCAACATTCCGCTGACCACCGCCGACTTGGCCGGGAAACCCAGCCCCACCAACAACGGCACACAAACGGCCGCCGGAGTTCCGAATCCGGCGCTGCCTTCGATGAACGATCCGAACAACCAAGCAATCAAGATGACTTGGACACGACGATCCGGCGTGATGTCCGTGAATCCCCGCCGAATCACCGCCAGCGCCCCGCTTTCGCTGAGCGTGTTGAGCAACAGGATGGCACCGAAGATGATGAACAACAACTGAGCCGTGACGACCAGCCCATTGACCGACGCCGCGGCGATCGTTGCCGTGTCCAGCTTCCAGACAAAGTACGCCAACACCACCACGCTGACGTACGCGATCGGCATCGCCCGGGATGCCGGCATCCGCATCGCGACCAAGAGAATGGCCACGACCAAAATCGGCGTGAAAGCCAGCAGCGGTGCGATCGTTTCCATCGTGGCAGTCTCGGAGGAGGTGGAGGAATTTTGCAGTCACCCTCCCCCTGGGAGGGTCGAGCGCAGCGAGGGGAGGGTCGGCTCACGCCATCAACGAGGCTTCGTTTTCGGACGCTGCCCACGCCCGGATCTTGGTTTAAATTCGTACGGCACATTCAGCGACGAAGCGATCGCACGCGCGACTGCCTCGGGATCTTTTTCAACGCCTTCCGTTGAAAATCGGATCACCGTCCATCCGTGCGTTTCAAGTAATCGTTGTCTTGCCCTATCCTCTTCGTAGGTCTCGTCGTGATAGCCACCATCAATTTCAACGACTAACTTTTCTGCAAAACAGGCGAAGTCAACGATGAAGGGATCGATAGGGTATTGCTGTCGGAACTTCAGCCCAGAGACTTGCTCGGCGCGAAGCAGGCTCCAGAGAAGGCCTTCGGATTTCGTTTTGTTTTGGCGTAGCTCTCGCGCGTGATCGCGCAGTGACTGTGAAGTTGGTTGATCAACTTTTTTTTCGTTGTTCATCGAGATTTGCCCTCCCCTCGCTGCGCTCGACCCTCCCAGAGGGAGGGTGACTCTGTGATTTGCTCGCCGCCCTGGATCCTTCCCAAGGGAAGGTCGCTCTGTGATGTGCTTGGACCTTTCGCCGACAGCGTGGCTCGCTTGCCTCAGCGGCTCTTCTCGTTGGCCAAGAACCGAAACAACTCCGCCCCGAGTTCCTGAACCACCTCTCGATTCGTCTCCGCCAGATCGTTGGACTCGGTCGGGTCGTTGTCCAGGTCGTACAACTGCCACGGTGTACCGAAGGGCTTGCCCGAGGGTTTCTCACGTCCGCCTGAGCCGTCGCTGAAAACCAGTTTCCATTTCCCGTCACGAATCGCGAAGCTACCATTGGCCGAATGATTCACGACCGCTGCCCTTCGGAACTGCTTTTCATTCCCTGTCAGTAACGGCACGATGCTGAAACTGTCCGGCGCGGCCTGATCCGCCGGCGGCAGCTTGGTCCCGGCCAACTCCGACGCGGTCGCAAACAAGTCCACGTGGCAGATCGGTTGATCGCTGCGGGACCCCGGTTTGATCGTCCCCGTCCAGCGGGCGAAGAACGGGACGTGGTGACCACCTTCCCAAATGTCGGCTTTCGTGCCGCGCCAGGGGCCGTTGGCTTTGTGGTTGCCTTCGAAGTACGCCTGGATCGTTTCATCGCTGACGTGGTCCGGCTGGGCGGCGTCGCTCTGCCGTCGCATGAACGAGCCGTTGTCGCTGGTGTAGATCACCAGGGTGTTTTCGGCGAGACCGGATTCGTCGATCGCCGTCAGGACTTGACCGACCGTCCAATCGACTTGCGACACGAAATCCCCGTACGGGCCGAGTTTGGTCGTCCCGGCAAATCGGCCGTGTGGCAAAACGGGTTTGTGCGGGGCGGTGAGCGGAAAATACAGAAAGAATGGTTTGTCTTGGTCGGCCCGCGAGCGAATGTGTTGGGAAGCCTGTGCGGTCAATTCATCCAAGCAATCCGGAATCGAAAAATCTGAACCGAGTTCTCCCTTTCGCAGATACGCCGGAAATCCTTTGGCCGGTTGGATCCGATCGGGTTTGCCGGTGATCCGATGGCCGTCGACGTAGACATAGGGAGGGAAATCGAGCGAGGCAGGGATGACCAGTGATCGATCGAAGCCGGCATCGACCGGTGAATAGCTGAGCGGTTTCGTCCAGTCCCATTGGCCTTCGGCGTCTTTTTGAAACCCGAGGCCGAGGTGCCATTTGCCGATGACGGCCGTATGGTACCCATGCTGTTTCAGGTGCGACGCAACCGTCGGTCGGTCCGTTTCGATCAAGGGCGTCCCGTATCCGTTAAGTACTCCACGTTTTAATTTGCTCCGCCAACAATAACGTCCGGTCAACGTGGCGTAGCGAGTCGGCGTGCAAACCGCGGAGGGGGAATGTGCGTCAGAAAACGTCATGCCCTCGGCGGCCAGACGATTCAGATTCGGCGTGGCGATCTTGGAGTCCGGGTTGAGGGCCTGGACGTCGCCATAGCCCATGTCGTCGGCGAGGATAAACACAACATTCGGCCGATCGGCGGCCTGGACGGTGGTCGCAAGGATCAGCGAGCAAAAACAGAGAACGTATTTCATGGAGAAGGATAGGGTGGGGGCCTGCTGGTCAATCGAAAGGGTTCAATCCAACGCGGCGTTTTCGAAGTCGTGCCACGGCGTTGTCGAGTTCGTGCCACGCATCATACCCGGCTCAAATGCCCTCTGCTTGACCGTTCTGGGTGGCGAGGAAGCGGCACAGTCGCTGATCTGCCTTTCGTGGCGTGGCCGTCAAATCCGCTTCCGGCATCGGGAGGCATAACCGTCACAGACGGATTGGTCCATTCAGTCAGCACGAGGTTGTCTGGCCGTTGCCCCGCATTGACAGGTCCTGGCGATGGGGCGCACCTCCGCGATTCTTTCGTGGCTTAGGTATTGAAAGGTGAAAACGACCGACACGGGGGCAGTGGCGTCGTTTTTCTCCAGCCCCGCTCGCGCTTTACTGGATCTTCGACCTTGTCCGCGAATCACCCCCCACGCGTTTTCGACTTCTTCCTGTTGGAGGACCGCATTCTGCTCAGCGCAGACGGTCCGGACGCGGAAGAATTGCCCTTCGACGCCGACGTCGAACTTCTCGACGCGGCGATGACGCAGATGCTCCGATCCGCCGCGCCGGGCGCGTCTGACGAATTGTTCGGCGCCCATCCGGTCGATTCGGTTGATTCACAATCGGATCAACCTGACTCGAAGACACTGTTTGAATCTTCCACGACTGATCCCTCACGTCCGCTCGAAGTGGTCTTCGTCGACGAGGGTGTCGAAGATGCCGAGACGCTGTTGGCCGGACTGCGGGACAATTCCGATGACGGCACGCAATGGTTGATCGTCCGACTCTCGTCGGAAGAAGACGGCATCCTCCGGATCACCGAAACCCTCGGCGAATTATCGGGCGTCGATGCGATTCACATTCTCGCCCACGGCGACGGACAAGGACTCCAACTCGGCAACACGCGGTTGGACCTGTACTCGGCAAACGGATACGCCGGCGACATGACCTCGTGGGCCGGTTCACTCGACACGGACGCCGATCTATTGATCTATGGCTGCGACCTGGCCAGCACCGTCGAGGGTCGTACCCTGATCGATTCGATCGCCACGCTGTGCGACTGTGACGTGGCGGCCAGCGACGACTTGACGGGAGCAGAGCAACTCGGCGGTGACTGGGATCTGGAATACACGGTCGGGTCCGTGGACGCCGGGATTGCCTTCGACACGCGGGCACTGTCCCAATGGAATCACGTCCTCAATGTCTACACGGTGACCAACACGCTCGATGACGGCAGCGTGGGCAGTCTGCGTTGGGCGATCGCACAGTCTAACGCGTCGACAACCGTTGACGACACGATCGACTTCGCCATCGCGGGCACCGGCGTGCATACGATCAGTATCGGCTCGGCACTAACAATCACGGACACCGTCACCATCGATGCCTCGACCGACGACAGTTTCGCGGCCAATGGAAACAAACCCGCAATCAAACTCGATGGCACCGCCGCCGGCGCCGTGAACGGTCTTCTCCTGGCCGCGGGGAGCGAAAACAGCACGATTCGCGGATTCGTCATCCAGAACTTCGATCAAAGCGGCATTCTCATCCAAAGTGCCGGGAACACGATCGCCGGCAACTTCATCGGACTCGACGCCGACGGCACGACGATCACCGCCAACAACGTCTCCAATACAACGTACGTCGGCGGGATTCGTGTCGAGTCGGACAACAACACCATCGGCGGCTTGACCTCGGCCGACCGTAACGTGATCTCAGGGAACAACTATGCGGGTCTGGTCTTCGTCGACGCCAGCTCGAACCAGGTGCAAGGAAACTACATCGGTACCGACGCGGGCGGCACCCTCGACCGCGGCAACAGCCAAGAAGGGATCGATCTCAACCGTGGCGGCAGCAACATCATCGGTGGATCCAATGTGAATGCCCGGAACGTGATTTCCGGAAACGACAGCGACGGGATGGAGATCGATGGCAGTGACAACAACGTCATCCAAGGCAACTACATCGGTACTGATTACACGGGAACGCAGGATCTTGGAAACACGCGTGACGGGATCGACATCAATGAAGACGCCGGCAATGGTGCGACCGGCAACCTGATCGGCGGCACCGGCCCCAATGAAGGCAACCTGATCTTCGGCAATGATCTCAACGGCGTCGAAATTCGAGACAACCCGACGATCGAAAACACGATTCTCGGGAACCAGATCTTCGGCAACGGTGCACTCGGCATCGAACTGGGTAGCGGGGATGGCGTGACAGCCAATGATGCATCCGACGTCGATTCCGGATCGAACAACCTGCAGAATTTTCCGGTCCTGACCTCGGCCCAGATGGTTTCCGGCACCGATCTCAATATCCTTGGTTCGCTCAACGGGATCGCCAACAGCTACTACCGCATCGAGTTTTTCGCCAGCACCTCAGGTGATGGGACCGGTTACGGCGAGGGACAGCGTTATCTCGGATTTGCGAACGTGACGACCGATGGATCGGGAAACGCCACGATCAATGCCACGTTGACGGCCAATGTGCTGGCCGGCGAGATCATCAGCGCCACGGCGACCCAGAGCAACATCACCTTCAACGCCTTCACGGACACGTCTGAGTTTGCTCAGAATATCACAGTCACCAACACCGCTCCGGTGGCCGCGGACGATGCCTATTCCACCGGTGTCAACGCCACACTGGACGTCGGGCCCACGACAACCAATCTGGCCAATTGGTGGCAATTCGACGAAGGCGCCGGACAGACCACCGTCGATTCGGGAGCCTTGGGCAACGACGCGACGTTGGGGGCAACCGCTGGAGCGGATACGGACGATCCGACTTGGACGACCGGCTACGTCGGCTCGGGTGCATTGACCTTCGACGGATCGACCGACTACGTTGCGACCATCAGCACGGTGTTGCAATCGGCCAGCAGTTTCACGCTATCCGCCTGGTTCCAGACGACGACGACATCCGGAGAGCAACACATCCTGTGGCAGGGCTACAGCGGCGGCAACGGCTACGGATCGGCACCGGGAACGCCGACCGAGGCGGAGATGGGACTGACGATCGGGACGTACAATCAATCCAACAAGATCGTCTTTTTCCTGGGATATGACGTGCCGGCAAATGGGGCCGATCCGATCTACATCGTCTCCAATTCCGACTTCACCGACACCACGAGCTTCCATCACGCCGCGGTTACCCTGACCGATCTGGGAGGCGGCGTCTTCAGCGCCTCGTTGTATGTCGACGGTGTCTTGGAAGGCACAGACACCGGGATTCAAAACGACCGCTCCGCTTGGGGCGCTTTGCAAATTGGCAAACCCGGTGCGAACACTCGACTCTTTAGTGGCCAAATTGACGAAGTGCGGGTTTACGACACTGCGCTGTCGGCCGGACAGGTTCAAGACATCGCGCAATCCGGAGTCCTGCAAAACGACTCGGATTTGGATAGCCGTCCCATTCACGTCAACACGTCTCTCGTCACGGGCCCCAGCAACGGGACGCTCAGCATCAACGCCGACGGTTCGTTCTCCTACACGCCCAATGCAAACTTCAACGGCGTCGACTCCTTCACGTACCAAACTAACGACGGCAGCCTCGATTCCAACGTGGCCACCGTCACCATCACCGTCAACGATGACCCGGTGATTGCCACGTCCGGTGGTTCGGCCGCGTACACCGAAAACGCAGCGCCCACCTTGATCGACAGCGGATTCACCGCAGCGGATCCGTATTCATTCGATTTGGATGCCGGAACACTGACGGTTTCGTTCTCTGCTGGAAGCACCGCATACGATCAGTTGACGGTCGTCGATGGTGGATCGGTGACGGTCGTCGGAAACACGATTCGCCATGGCGGCACCGACGTCGGCACGTGGAGCGGAGGCACCTCGGGATCGGATCTGGTGATCACCTTCAACGCCAGCAGCAGCCCCGCGATCGTTCAAGACATCGGTCGGCAAATCGCGTACTTCAATGCCTCGGACAATCCTTCGACGGCCCCACGCACCGTCGACTTTGTCTTGACCGATGGCGACAGCGGAACCAGCAACACCGCACAGAAGACCATCAACGTCACCGCCGCCAACGATGCTCCCGAGATCGCCGGTTGGTTTCACAGCGATTGGGGCTCTCGCAAAGAGATCCTGGTCAGTGCGGGGCAAGTCTCTGAGGACCTGGTCGGATTCCCGCTATTGGTCCATCTAGGTACGGATGCCGATCTGGCGGCATTCGCCCAAGCCGACGCCGATGACATCCTGTTCACCGCCGGCGACGGAACCACGCAGTTGGCACACGAAGTCGAATTGTTCACGTCGGCAACCGGCGAACTTTTCGCTTGGGTCAAAACAGATCTATCGGCCTCCCAAGACACGCGTCTCTACCTGTACTACGGCAATGCCACGGCAACCAATCAACAAGACGTCATCAACGTCTGGGACAGCGGTTTTCAGGGCGTCTGGCACTTGAATAATTCACCCAGTGGGACGGCAGGCGAGATCAACGACAGCACCGCCAACAACAACGACGGGACGACCGAAGGGGCCATGGATGCGTCCGATCTGGTCACCACAAAGATCGGCAGCGGGCTCGATTTCGACGAAGTGGACGATCTGATCCGTATCAGTGACAGTGCCAGCCTGGACAGCACGGCGTCGACGGCGACGATCGAAGTGTGGGTCAATTGGGACAACGTCGCCGACGGCGATCACCAAATCCTGATGACCTCCAGCAACCGATTCACGACCGGTTCCAAAGATGGCTATGAATGGGCATCCAACGGCAGTGGCGATCACTTCTATTATCCCGAAGGCGGTACGGACCCGAACTATGTTCTCGGTACCAGTCCGTACACCAACGGAGTCTGGCATCACGTTGCTCTGACCCAAGACTTCGCCACCCAAGAGGTTGAAATCTACGTCGACGGTGTCGCGATGTCGTTCACCTCAGACACGCTGGCGACGACTTGGACGACCCTCGCCGATCCGGCCGATTGGTTGTGGGGCGGCAACCCGGATCGCGCGACGCGGTACTTCGACGGAATGATGGATGAAATCCGCGTGTCAAATCTCGTCCGCTCGCAAGCCTGGATCGAAGCTTCGTTTGCCAGCCAAGATAATCCCAGTGCCTTCTTCTCGCTCGGAGCAGCAGAAACAGAGAACCTGACGCTCACGGATATCAACGAAGACGATTCCAATCCGGTCGGTGACACCGTTGCGTCCATGATCGCGTCGGCCGGTGGAGACCGAATCACCGACCCCGACAGCGGTGCGGTCGAAGGGGTCGCGGTGATCGGCGTGGACGACACAAACGGAACCTGGCAGTACGATGCGGGAAGCGGTTGGACCAGTTTCGGTGCGGTCAGCAACAGCAATGCGGTGTTGTTAGATGACGCCGCAAAGATCCGATTCGTCCCCGACGCGGATTATTCCGGGCCATCGGGAGACATCACCTTCCGTGCCTGGGACACGACCGACGGGAATCCAAGTGGAACCACCGCAGTCGACGTGTCTACCAACGGAGACTCGACCGCCTACAGCAGCACCACCGATTCTGCCAGCTTGAACGTGCTGGCTGTCAATGACGCTCCGGTAGAGGCATCGATCGAAGGCAGCACGCTGGCCTACACCGAAAACGATGGCGCGGTGGCGATCACGTCGACGTTGACTCTGAGCGATGTCGATGATACCGATCTGGAATCGGCGGTCGTCCAGATCACCGGCAATTACGCCAATGGCGAAGACGTGTTGACCTTCGTCGATCAGAACGGAATCAGCGGCGTCTGGAACGCGGGCGCCGGCACGCTGACGCTGACCGGCACCGCGACGGTCGCCCAGTACGAAGTGGCCCTGCGGAGCATCACCTACACCAACAGCAGCGACAACCCATCGACGTTGACCCGCACCGTTGCGTTCACCGTCAACGATGGAGACGTGGATTCCAACACGCAAACCCGCGACATCTCGATCGCGGCGACCAACGATGATCCGACGGGTGCAGGCCTGCCGACAGACATCACGGTCACCGAAGACGTCAGCAGCAACGTTGATCTGTCGGCCCTGAACTTGGCGGACCTGGATGACAACGGCGGTAATTTGACCGTCACGCTGACAACTTCGACCGGCGGGGATTTATCGGCTTCGACCGGCGGGGGAGTCACCGTCGGTGGCAGCGGCACGGGCACGCTGACCCTGACCGGAACACTCGCCGATTTGAACACGTTCTTGGATACGCCGGCCAACATTCAGTACTTGCACTCTGCGCCGCACACGTTCGGCAACGACGCCGACACGATCCAAGTCGTTGTCAACGACGGCGGCAACACGGGTTCCGGTGGCGGAACGGATCAAACGATCGGCACGGTCAACGTCGATATCACGGCCGTCAACGACGAACAGGTGCTGGCGACCAACACCGG
>NZ_JANZKV010000018.1 GCF_025060895.1 Stieleria sedimenti
CGCTGCTCCGCAGCGAGTGGAAACGCCTCAAGGCTGGACACCAGCGCGCTCTGCTCGCACACCTTGACGTGCGGAATCGCACTGGCTGGCATCGAAGAGGCGCATCCCCGCGACAACCGTCCGCCCGGCACACGTTTGTTCATCGGCATCCGATTTGCAGAGGATTTGATCGCAAGATAATACGCCACAAAAGGAGTCACAAGCGATGAGATCTGGCCATACCCAAGAGACTCCGGTGAGAGGATTTCGCCAGCGCAAGTTTTTCAACGATGTGGAGGATGCGATTGTCGATCGACTTCACGCCGAAGCCCGAACCGAAGCAGCACGCGACGACTTGGCCCGTCAAACGGGGATTTCGGATGCGTCGCTCTTGAGTGAACTGACGGCACTGGGTTTCACCTCGCGGACATTGATCGCCTTGCGGTTGATCCCCCTTGTCCTGGTCGCTTGGGCCGATCACCGCGTCGACAGCGGTGAGCGACAGGCGGTGTTGGATGCGGCCTCAACGCTCGGGATCCGACCGGAGAGCGAAGCTTACATGATGCTGGATCATTGGTTGCGTGAAGTTCCGCCTGGTGAGAGCGTTGATGCGTGGAAACGGTACATGCGTGATGCGATGGGCCGACTGAGCCGAGGTGCCCGTGCGAAATTAGCCACGTTCTTTCGAGCACAGATGACGGCGATCGCCAAAGCGTCCGGCGGCCAGTTCGGATTCGGAAAGGTGTCTGGCAAGGAACGCCAAGTGATTGACGGGTTCATGAGCACCCTGTGTCACTAGACCTTCGTTGTGTAAGACGTCAGTGCCTTCATGTAGTTGGCCCGTTTGAGGCCGTCGGGATTGGAGCAATTGTCCATGCTCATACTGCCCTTGAGCTGTTCGACGGCGAAGTAGCCGTTCTGGTCCATCCACTGAACCAACTCGTTGCGCAGGACCTGTAGGTGATCGATCCCATGCTTCAGCAAGGTGGAGGCAATCATCACGGCGTCGGCGCCGACCAGCAATGCTTTGGCGGTATCGAGTCCCGAATGTACGCCGCCGGTGGCCGCGATCGACGCTTGGATCCGGTCTCTGAGGATCGCGATCCAGCGCAGGGCCAGACGCAATTCTTCGGGCTGGCTGAGTTGCAGAGCGGGAACAAATTCAAGCGACTCCAGATCGATCTCCGGCGAGAGGAATCGATTGAACAACACCAACCCCGCGGCCCCCGATTCAACCAGATCACAGCCGAAGGTGGCCGGCGAGGAAAAGAACGGCCCCATTTTGACGGCCAGCGGGATTCGCAGTTGTTCGCGGACCGTCAGAACCAACTCGCGATAGTGTCGTTCGACATCGGAGGCGGAGACGCGGGGGTCGGTGGGCACCAAATAGATGTTCAATTCCAGCGCATCAGCGCCGGCCTGCTCCATCAATTCGCCGTAGTATTTCCAACCGCCGCTGCTAAATCCGTTCAGGCTGGCGATGACGGGGATGCAAAGACTCTCCTTGGCGTCACGGATCAGCTGCAAGTATTCTTCCGGCCCGGTGTTGTAGCGTTCCAGATCGGGAAAGAAACTCAACGATTCAGCCATCGAATCCGATTGAAAGGCATTCAACTGTTCAAACTGCTCCCGTTCGTGTTCGATTTGCTCCTCGAACAGTGACGGCAGCACAACAGCCGCGGCGCCGGCTCGCTCCAGGTGCAACAGCGATTCGACGCTCCCGGTGAGCGGGCTGGCCGAGGCGATGAAGGGGTTCTTGAGCTCAAGCCCCAGATAGCTGGTGGAAAGGTCGATATTGGTCATGGAAAGGAATCCGTGCGTCGGGTCGGTCTTCGGTTGAATGACAGGCTAGAAGCCGTGTAGGGCATGCTGTGCATGCCATCCGTTGTGTAGGGCATGCTGTGCATGCCATCCGTTGTGTAGGGCATGCTGTGCATGCCATCCGTTGTCAGGCACAGCCTGACCTACGTCGGTCGGTGCTTAAACATCGGTTTGTTGCAGGTCGGGATTGTCTCGCTCGACGCCGGCCAATTGTTGGTAGTAGTGCCAGGTGTCGTCGATGTCTTTCTGAGCAAGCTCCATCAATTCACGTGCTCGTTCCGGTTTGGATCGGGCGAGCATGGCGAACCGAGCTTCCTGCATCGCAACCTCCTTGAACGGCTTGGAGGGTTTGCGGCTGTCCAGGTGGAAGGGGTGCTCGCCGGCATGGGCATCACGGGGATCGTAGCGATACAACGGCCAGAACCCGCTGCGGACCAAGTCGCGTTGATGGGTCATGGCGGTGGACATGTCGATTCCGTGCGCGATGCAGTGGCTGTAGGCGAGCAGCAGTGACGGGCCGTCGTAGGATTCTGCTTCCTGGACGGCACGAAGCGTTTGGGCGGGGTTCGCCCCCATCGCGATCTGAGCGACATAGACGCTGCCGTAGGCGACGGCCATTGCGCCCAAGTCTTTGCGATGCACGTTGCGGCCGTCGGCGGCAAACTTGGCCGTCGCGGCGCGCGGCGTCGCCTTGGACGCCTGCCCGCCCGTGTTGGAATAAACACCGGTGTCGAGCACGATGATGTTGACGTTGCGGCCGGAGGCGAGCACATGGTCCAGCCCGCCATAGCCGATGTCGTACGCCCAACCGTCACCGCCCACGATCCACACACTACGTTCGACCAGCGAATCGGCGATTGCGGCCAATTCCAATGCCGGTTTAGAACCGAGTGATGCCAATCGTTGTTTCAGTTGCTCGATTCGATCGCGTTGAGCCTGGATCTCCGCTTCGCCGCGTTGCTTGGAATCGAGGATGGCGTTGGTCAGCGCTCCGTCGACTTGGTCACTCAATTGGGTCAGCAAGGCGCGGGCGCGTTCACGTTTGCCGTCCAGCCCCAATCGCATCCCCAATCCGAATTCGGCGTTGTCTTCGAACAGTGAATTGGACCACGCGGGGCCTCGCCCTTGTGCATTGGTCGACCAAGGTGTGGTGGGCAAGTTACCGCCATAAATCGACGAGCAACCGGTCGCGTTGGCGACCACCATTCGGTCGCCGAACAGTTGCGACAACAATTTCAAGTACGGCGTCTCGCCGCAACCACCACAGGCACCGGAGTACTCGAACAGGGGCAGCATCAGCTGAGCGTCCTTGACCTTGGTCGTGTTCAAGGTCGTCCGGTCGGGATCGGGAAGTTGTTCAAAGAAGCCGAATCGTTCGCGTTCGCGCTGAAGATGTTCGCTCTTGGGCAGCATGTCGATCGCCTTGTGCTTGACGACCTCCTTGCTCTTGGCCGGACAGACGTCGACGCAGACGCCACAACCGGTGCAATCCTCGGGGGCAACCTGGATGGTCAGCGCCGCCAAGCCGTCGCCGCCGGGCGTGATCCTGACAGGAAACGCCTCCGGTGCCTGATCGAGCAAGGCTTCGTCGAATCGTTTGGTGCGAATCGCCGCGTGTGGGCAAACCATCGCGCAGAGGCCGCATTCGATGCACAGATCGGCATCCCAAATCGGGATCTGGTCGGCAATGTTTCGTTTTTCGTATTGCGCCGTTCCGGTCGGGAAAGTCCCGTCGACGGGCAGGGCGCTGACCGGCAACAAGTCTCCCCTGCCGGCGATCATCATGCCGGTGACACGCTGGACGAAATCGGGCGAGTCGAGGGGCACCGGCGGTAGCAAGTGCACCGTGCTGGACGACTTGTCGGGCACCGTGACTTTCTGGATCGATGCGGTCGAAGCGGCGATCGCGGCGAGGTTTCGTTCCACGACGACCGGACCTCGTTTGCCGTACGTCTTGCGCACCGCTTCCTGCATGTGCTGCATCGCCTCGTCCATCGGCAGGACTCCCGAGAGGGCAAAGAAGCACGTCTGCATGACGGTGTTGATCCGACCGCCCAGTTCGTTTTCTCTGGCAATCGTGCCGGCATCGATGACGTAAAACTGCAGGTTCTTGTCGATGACTTGCCGTTGGATTTCCTCCGGCAAATGATCCCACACGGCTTCGGCATCGTAGGGGCAATTCAACAGGAAAGTCGCGCCGGGTGCCGCGATTTCCAACACGTCGCGTTGCTGCAAGAAATTGAATTGATGGCAGGCGACAAAGTTGGCTTGACGAATCAGGTACGTCGATTCGATCGGCTCGGGGCTGAACCGCAAATGCGAAACCGTCACGGCGCCGGCCTTCTTGGAATCGTAGACGAAGTACCCTTGCGTGTGCAGCGGAGTGTTTTCGCCGAGGATCTTGACCGTGTTTTTGTTCGCCCCCACCGTGCCATCGCTGCCGAGACCGTAGAACACGGCGCGGGTGACGTGCGCGGGTTCGTCGTAGTCCGCTTCGTCCCACGCCAAGCTTTGCAGTGTCACGTCGTCGTGGATTCCGATCGTGAAGTGTTGCTTCGGCACATCAACGGTCAGTTCTCTCACGACGGCCATGGCCATCGCGGGAGTGAACTCTTTACTGGACAGCCCATAGCGTCCGCCGATGACTCGGGGGATCGGAACCGAACGACTCCACCAAGCCTGCGTCACCGCCGTGACGACATCTTGGTAGAGCGGTTCCCCGACGGCCCCCGGTTCCTTGGTGCGATCGAGCACTGCAATCTGCTTGACCGAATCCGGCAACGTGTCGATGAACCGATCCACATCGAAAGGTCGGAACGCTCGGACCTTCAACAGACCGACTCGACCTCCGTCGCGGTTGAGCGCGTTGACCGCTTCTTCGGCCGCACCGCATCCCGAACCCATCATCACCAGAATTTGCTCGGCGTCGGCCGCACCGACGTAGTCGAACAATCTGTATTGACGGCCGGTCAGTTCGGCAAAGCGATCCATTTCCTCCTGCAGGATATCCGGCATGGCGTCATAGAACGGATTGACCGCTTCACGAGCCTGGAAAAAGACGTCGGGGTTTTGTGCCGTGCCGCGAAGCACCGGTCGGTCGGGATCCAGGCTGCGTTCACGGTGCTGCAGCACTAAGTCGGTATCGATCATTTGTTCGATCGTGGCCGGATCGATCAATCGGATCTTGTTGATTTCGTGCGAGGTCCGAAAGCCGTCAAAGAAGTGCAGCAGCGGAATACGGGCTCGCAGGGTGGCCGCTTGGGCGACCAACGCCAGATCGTGTGCTTCTTGAACCGACGACGAGGCCAACAACCCGTATCCGGTCGTGCGTGCGGCCATCACATCACTGTGGTCGCCGAAGATCGACAAGGCGTGGGTGGCGAGGCTGCGTGCGGCGACATGGATCACCGACGGTGTCAATTCGCCGGCGATCTTGAACATGTTGGGCAGCATCAACAACAGACCTTGCGATGCCGTGAAGGTGGTCGTCAGCGCGCCGGCCTGGAGTGAACCGTGCAGGGCGCCGGCCGCACCGCCCTCGCTTTGCATTTCAACGACTTGCGGGATCGTGGACCACGCGTTGGGCAGACCCGCTGCCGACCAGCCGTCGGCGAATTCTCCCATCGGCGTCGCCGGCGTGATGGGATAGATGGCGATGACTTCGTTGGTTGCGTAGGCGACTCTTGCAACCGCTTCGTTACCGTCCAGGGTGGCGAACTTGTCTTGCACTTCGGAAACTCCTGCTGATGCATAAAATTGAACAGCAGTCCAAAGAGCAAATGTCGGGCCGCGAGAAAGGCGTGCGGCTGGGCACACTTGTGACGGACTCGATCATTCGTCCAACCTGAAGAACGAGGGGCTTCCCCCGCTTCGAGGCAATGCAAGGGTTTCCGAAGGAGTGGGCTTCGTTGGCACACATCAGGGCATGAAGGCACGGGCCCCCGACCCGGGGTCGATGGGAATCCGCGACCGGCTTCCCGGAGGTGGCGCGACGCTGACCTCCGGCTACTCGCTGGTATCCCTCCGGGATACTCGGTTCGCTGGCGCTCTCCGTTGACAGCAAACGGATTGTTTTTTGTTAGCGGAAGGGCGCGAGCCTCTCCGGTCTTTCACGGTGTTTTTGAAGCGCGACCGGCCCGCTCGCGCCGTTCCGCTAACACCTTTAGAGCCAAAGTAGATGGCATTGGGCTTACGCCACCTGGGGATCGCAAGCTGGAAGCTTACGCCACGGGGGTTAGTCGACGAAGCCGATCAGTTCGGCGTTCGACTGGCCTTCGCTGAGTTTTTTCAACGCACGACTTTCGATCTGACGCACGCGTTCTCGCGAGACGTTGAACACTTGAGAAACTTCGGTGAGCGTGTACTCGTGACCATCGCCGAGGCCAAATCGCATCTTCAATATCTCGCGCTCTCGCCAACTGAGGCGTTCCTCAAGAATCCGATGCAGCCGCTGGTGCAGCATCCGCAGGTCGGTGTTCCGATCCGGCCGATCGACACTACTGGCTTCGACGAGGTCACCCAGTTCACCGTTTTCGTCCAGACCGATCGGTTGCTGCAGACTGGCCAGATTCTGACTGGCCCGCAGGATCGCCTCGGCCTGCTCGGACGAGGTTTCGGCCGCGGCGGCAATTTCGTCTCCCGACGGGACACGTCCCAATTCATGACGCAAATCGTGGTCGATCCGTTTCATGCGGGTGATTTCGGGATTCACGTGGGCGGGAACCCGAATCGTTCGCCCCTGATCACAGATCGCGCGGGTGATCGCCTGGCGAATCCACCAAGTCGCGTAGGTGCAAAACTTGAACCCGCGCTGATGCTCGAACTTTTCGACCGCGCGGATCAGTCCGGCATTGCCTTCTTGGATCAAATCTAGAAACGCCAGACCACGATTGCGATATTTTTTGGCGATCGAGACGACGAGCCGTAGATTCGATTCGCACAATTCGTTTTTGGCGGCATTGAATTGCGTCTGGGCGCCGCGAATCTTGGCCACCTGACGTGACAATCCCGCCGGCGTCTGTTGGACACTTGCAAGGATCTCAGACAATTCCGCCCGCGACTTGGCATCACCACGATCGGCCAATTGCTTCACGCGACGCTCCAGGGCGAACAATCTTCCGGCCTGGCTGCTCAGCAATTCGATCCGCAACCCCAACTCTTCGACCAGTTGGATCGCTCGTCGACGACGGTTGGCGATCTTGACCCACAACGCATCGCGGCGGCGGCGACTGGAGGTGCTGATCGCCTGTTCGTAGTCGTGGTGATTGAGTCGCAGCAAGGCTTCCAGGGTGCGCAGATTATGGGGCATTCGCCCCTCAATTTGATCTTTTTCCAGGTGATCGCTGACCGCGACCTGGATGAAACGATCGAAGCGAAGCTGGCCCCGGTGGACTTGGCCCAGCAATTCGATCGCGTCGCGGAGCACAAAGTCCGCCTCCAGCAGGTGAGCACGCAGCCGTTTGCGGTGCTGATCGATTCTGATCGCCACTTCAGCCTCCTGCTCCCGGGACAACAATCCGACCCGCTGAATTCGCATCAGATAGGACTCAACGGCATCGTCCAACGATTTCGCGGAATCGTCACCCTTTGCGGCGGCCTGTGACCGCGGGGGCGGTGCGGAGCTTCCCCGGCGAGTCGTCGCACCGGCCTGGGATGGCGACGAATCTTGGCGAAAAACGGCGGTGGTTTGCGGACGTGCAAACGCATCAGAAGGCGTTTCGGAAAACGCACCGAACGTTGCACGACGGTTGTCAATGGACATCGTGCGGTCAGCTGCCGACGGGGAAATCGGTTGGGTGGGCATCGCCGCAAAACGGTCACATTGCGTCGATGGATCGGAAGAGAACCACAGGGATTCCGAAGCGGGTCGTGGTCGAATGAATAGTAGCGCCCGACCAGGATCGGGCAAGTCCGGCCAGACGGCAACCTCCGCGCGCCAGCACTTGATCTCGGCTCACAGGCTCCCGCCCAATGCCACCGGAGGGCTCGCGCCCTGCCGCTAATAATCAGCACCCCGTTTGGTGTCGATTTCGCTGACAACGGGCTAGGAATCTTCGGCACCGGACAGGGCTTCGAAACCGCTGACAACGTCCAACAACTCTTCGGTGATCGCCGTCTGTCGAATTTGGTTGAACGCGCGTGTCAAATCGTCCAGCCGATCCTGGATACTTCGTTCGGCCACTTGCATGGCCGCGATACGACTGGCATTCTCGCTGGAGAGGGATTCGGCACACGACCGGTAGAGCGAAACGAACAGATACTGCCGGATGATGCAAGAAAGCAATCGGCGGCGATCCATCGTAAAGGTCGGCAAGGCGGGTGATTGCCAACGCTGGTGACTCCAGCGGCGATACCGCTCGGCCCCGATCGGCAGCAACACCAAGCGGTTCGGCAGACTCGCGGCCCCCACGGTCCGGCGGTTGTAGAAAACCAACAAACGAGAGATTTCGGATTGCTCGCGCCAACGCTGGATCGTCAACAGAAGGTCTTGGACCAGCGGCGTGATCTCGGAAACGGAGGCCGGAACGCTCAGGGTTTGGTCTGGAGCCAGCCCCATCTCCTTCAAATGCCCCTCCACCCTCGTGCCCACCGCCAACACTTTCCACGTCTGCTCGGACGCCTGTCCGGCCTCCGATCCGGTGCGACTTTCATCGGCAACGAATGGTTGGTGATCGGCTGATACGGTCGTCGCGATGCGTTCGTTGAATTGACCACACATGCCCTGATCGGTTCCAAACACGATGGCGGCGGTGCGAGTCGATCGGTGGGGATCGGCGGCGAACAACAGATCGCCGTGTCCGGTGTCTCGCAAGACGATTTGAAAGCCCATTTCGACGGTTTGGTTGTACTGGGATAGCGCGTCGGCGGCGCGTTCGTATTGGCGGATACTGACGGCCGCCAGCGTCTTCATCGTCTTGACCACCGACTGCATGTCGGTCGCCGTTTCGATCTTCGTCCGCAGATGTTCCAGCGTGTTCATGGGCTGACCTGCGCGGTGTCGGAGATCGCCCGGTGCACAAACTCCTTGAGCTGCCGGAAATCCTGATCGCCAAGTTTTTGTCCCGCCGAAATCCGCTCGCACAGCCCCGGACAGTCTTGCAGCAGGGTGCGATGGATCATCCGTTCCGCCTGGCGGATTTGATCGACCGGCAACGAATCGAACGCGCCGGATGTCAGGGCCACCATCGATCCGATCTGCTGAGGCACCGACAACAACTCGTGCCGTGCTTGCTTGAGGACTTCGCGGACGCGCAAACCGCGGTCCAGCGTGGCGCGGGTGTCTTCATCCAACTGACTGCTAAAGCGGGCGAATTTTTCCAATTCTTCGAATTGCGAATAGGCCAGTCGCAGGTCGCCGGCCACGCGACGATAAGCCGGAAATTGCGTCTTGCCGCCGACCCGCGAGACCGACCGCCCCACATCGACCGCGGGCAACACCCCGAGGTGAAACAGTTTCGGAGACAGATAGAGTTGTCCGTCGGTGATCGAAATCAGATTGGTCGGAATGTAGCCGGACACGTTCTGCGCCTCGGTCTCGATGATCGGCAGCGCGGTCAACGATCCGCCGCCGAAGTCTGCACGTAGGTGTGTCGATCGCTCCAGCAGCCGCGAGTGCACAAAAAAGATGTCCCCGGGAAACGCTTCACGCCCCGGGGGACGACGCAGCAGCAACGAAACATGACGATACGCCCTGGCATGGGAGGTCAAATCATCGTAGACGATCAGCACATCGTGTCCCTGGTGCATGAAGGATTCGCCGATCGTTGTGGCGGCATAGGGTGCGATGAATTGAACGCCCGGTGGCGCATCGTCGGCGCCGATCACCACAATCGAATGCTCCATCGCTTGATGGGATCGGAGGGTCGCGATGACCCGCGCGACGTTCGTGCTTCGTTGTCCGATGCTGCAATAAACACAAATCACGCCGCTGTTTCGCTGGTTGATGATCGTGTCCACCGCGATCGACGTCTTTCCCGTCTGACGATCGCCCAACACCAGTTGCCGTTGACCGCGACCGATCGGAATCAAGCCGTCGATCACTTTCATGCCCGTCTGCAAGGGCACCGAGACGGCCGCGCGGTTCATGATCCCCGGGGCGGGTCGTTCACACGGCATCCGCTGCAGCCCGGTGAGACGATGGCCGCCATCGAGTGGGCGGCCGAGCGGATCGATCACCCGACCGAGCAACTCCGCCCCCACGGGCGTGTCCAGCACGCGACCGGTGCGTTCGACCGTCGTCCCCGACTGCAACGATTCGCCTTCATCGAGCAACACACAACCGACACGATGACGGTCCAGATTGAATGCGAAACCGTATCGAGTGCCGGCGAACCGCAGCAATTCGTCGGATTGAACATTCGGCAAGCCGTCGACCGTCGCGATCCCCCGGCTGACTTCGACCACCATACCGGATTCACGTGCATCAACCCTGGCGTCACGATCGGAGACCACTTGCTTGAACAACGTCGCGGTCTCGCGAATCAGATCACCAAACGCGGTCGTCGAGGGGCCATCCGTCGAAGTGCTGTCGTTCATGCGTTTCTCAGGTGTTTTGATCAATGTCTGTTTTTCAAGAAAGACTCACCGTTCGACCTCCCCTCGCTAAAGAGGTCGTGCAGTTTTTAAGTTGTTGAAAACAAGGCGGGTTCGTCACTCTCCGCCTGGGCATTGGTGTCTACACAACCTTAGTCACCCTCCCAGAGGAAGGGTGACTTCGACTGTTGCGACTGGTGTCGATACCAATGCTGCCGGGGGGCAGACGTCCCAGCGGAATCCTCATCTAGGCGTCCCTCCCCAAACGCGTGGCGAAATCCGCGTTGATGCCTCGCACGAAGTCGTCCACGTTCCACTGGATGCTGTAGCCTCCGGCGTCGAGTTGAATACCGCAAATCAAAGCTGACGATTGCTGAAACGCGATCTCGCCCTGATAGCCGAGCGTTTCGCGGACGACCGCGGACAGACGATCGCGGACGTCGTCCGGCAATTCAAACGCGCTCCGAAGACGAACCTGGGTCGCATCGTCGGCAAGCAGCGTTCTGATCTCGTCGCGACGCGCGTCGTCCGTCTGCTTGATCCGCTCGATGAACTTTTCGACGACGCGTGTCTCCAAGTCAGCATCGGCCAATTCCATCAGTGTGTGGCGTGCCGAATGCATCGCCATCTCCCCGAATTGCTCGCGCACCTCATCGGCCGACTCGGCTTGTTCCCGCTTCAATCCATCCAACCACTGGTTGCGTTTCAGTTCAACTTCCTCACGGGCATCTCTGGTCAAACGCTCTCGGTGTTCGTCCGATTCCCGCCGCGCGTCATGGAGCATGGCTTCGCGTTGCTGTTCGAACTCGGTCTGTTGCTGCTGGTACAACGCGACGGTCTGCTCGGCTTCAGCGAGTTTGCCTTGCGCCTCGTTCCAGCGCTGGGTGATTTTCGCTTCGCGCTGATTCATCGCCGCGATGATCGGTTGGTACAAGAACCACCGCAACAACCCGACCAGAACCAGGAAGTTGATGATTTGAGCGAAAAAGGTAAACCAATCGATGGACATGACCGGCTACTGGGTGAAATGGTTCCAATACGGATTGGCGAACAACAGAATCATGGCGACGACAAAGCAATAGATTGCGGTGGATTCGATCATGGCCAAACCGACGAACAAGGTGCGGGTGATCGTATTCGACGAATCCGGTTGCTGAGCGATCGCGCTGAGGGCTTGGGAGACCGCGCGACCTTCGCCGAGCGCCGGCCCGATCGAACCAATCGCAATCGTCAGTCCCGCGATCACGATCGATCCAAGCGCGATCAGCCCCAGGTTGTCGATGCCACCGTGGGCCGTGTCGCCGGCAACCGATTCGGACGCTGACGCGCCAGGTTCGGCCAGGCTGGACGATTGCTCGGCGCTGTCTTGCGCTTCGGCGGAGCGCTGGCAGACACCGACGCCACCGACGATCAGGATCGCCGCCAACAAGAAAACGGGTATGCGATGACTATTCATGGTGTTCTCCGGCGGTTCGGTAGCCTTGGGAATTTTCGTTCGTTTCCGGGTCAGCCGCTTTCGGTGTCGGCTCGCGCTGGTGATAAACGGTCGTGGCCGAAGCGATATAGACCATCGCCAGGACCGCAAAAATGTACGCTTGGATCAATCCCGTCAGCAGCCCCAACACTTGCATCAAAATCGGGACGAACAGCGGGACGAATCCGATCAAGATCGCGGCGACAACCGTCCCGCTCATCATGTTGCCGTACAGTCGAACGGCCAACGCGAGTGTTCGCGACAGTTCGCCGACGATGTTGAAGGGCAACATCAGTGGGGTCGGGCGAAGGTAGTGTTGCAGGTACGCGCGGGGTCCCTGAACCGCGATCCCGTAGATCGGCACCGCGATGAACACACACGTCGCCAGCGCCGCGGTCGTCGACAACGACGCCGTCGGCGGTTGATACCCCGGCACAATGCTGAGCAGATTGGCAACACAGATGAACAGAAACAGCGTGCCGACAAAGGCCAGATACTGGCCCGGATCCCGACTGCTGACCTCGCGAATTTGATCACGCATGCCACCGACGATTACTTCCAGCACGTTTTGAAATTTGGAAACCGTGGTGTCGGTGGACAATCGACGAGTCACCCACCACGATCCGGCTACCAACAGTGCCATCACGCACCAGGTGAAAACGATCGTGGCATTCAACTTGACCATCGGCCAAACGTCGGATTGCCACAGCACCCATTGGTCGACCGAAATCTGCACCCCATTCATGGCCCGCTCCGTTGGACGACCGTCGCCAAGACCGGTTCCCGCCCGAGAAATCGCACGAGTGCGATCCGCGTGATCAGGAACCCCAACAAACATGTTGCGAATGCCTGCCAGGCTCCGTAGACGGCAAGACCGGAGAACACCAGCAGCGCGATCACCATTCGGGTCGTCAGACTGGCGAAGTAGATCGCCAGCGGTCTTTGCGAGTCCGACAGGCACTGGAGCGTCCACCATAGGCCGCCGAAATAGAAGACCGCCAGAACGGCCCCCAAACCGGCCGCCAAGATGATTTCGATGGATTCAAACATGATTGCCTCTCCTCACTGCCTTGCTCCGTTTTGACTCTCGCGGGAAATCCAATGCCAAGCGTTAAAACACCCCAACGCGACGCCCAACACCAGTAACATCAAGGTCCAGGAGAACCGACTCGGGAACCTGTGGTCGATCCAAATCCCGGTCGCGATCCCGGCCAGCGCGGGCAGCGTGACCGACCAGCCGACCAAGCCGAACGTTCCCAAGCCGAACCAAATCGTTCGATGCACTTCCGCACGCGCCTTCAGCTTTCGTTGTTCCCTGGTCGAGACGTCTCGTTCCAGATCACTGCGAAATCCACCCGGCGGCGACGTCTGCTGCGGCGAAGTCTGCTGCGACTCCGCCCCGCTCGCAGTGTTGCTCGGCATGTTGTTCGGCATGTTGCTCGGCCGGTCGTGATCGGAACCGCTCATCGCACGTCTCCGCTGAGTTCCAAAAAGCCGCGCAAGAAACTCGCCTCCAACTTGGCCACCGCCGCGTGCGTCGCCCGTTCGCGGTCGTCGATCGATTCGAATTGTTCGCGGACGGTGCGTTGCAGTTTCCCCAAGTCACCGCCGCGGACCGCTTGGCGAACGGAAACCAATACCGTCCGATCTTTCTTGACCAACAAACCCTCGCCGACGGCGACAAAGTGCTCGTCCCCGTTGGGGTCTTCGAATGCGAGCAATCCGGGCACGAGCGCAGAGAGAAAATCGATGTGTCGGGGCAGCAAACAGAAGCATCCGTTCTCCGCTTCGGCGATGACCTTCACCACGGACTGGTCCGTCACGACTTCGTTGGGCGTTTGGATTTTCAGCTGCATCATCGATCTGTGGTCCGGACTTGGTCGATCGTCCCAATCATGTAGAGCGAACGTTCGGGAACGTCGTGAAATGCGTCGTCCAAGATTCGGGTGCACCCTTCCAGCGTGTCTTCAATCGGCACGGTTTTGCCTTTGGCGCCGGTGAACTGCTCGGTGGTGATGAACGGCTGGGTGAGAAACCGTTCGATCCGCCGGGCGCGATTGACCGTGCGGCGGTCGTCTCGCGAAAGTTCTTCCATGCCGAGCATCGCGATGATGTCTTTCAGTTCCTCGTAGTTGGCCAGCGTTCGGCGGACATCACTGGCGACCTGGTAGTGGTTTTCGCCGACAATTTGGGGCAGCAGCATTTCCGAGGTCGACTGCAGCGGATCGATCGCCGGGTACAGTCCTTCGGAGGCGCGTTTACGGCTCAGCACGACCGTCGCCGACAAGTGCGAAAACGCATGCACGGCCGAAGGATCGGTAAAATCATCGGCCGGCACGTACACCGCTTGCACCGATGTGATCGCCCCCGACGCGGTCGAACAAATCCGTTCCTCCAGTTCCGCCAAATCGGTCGCCAACGAGGGCTGGTAACCGACACGCGACGGCAGCTGCCCCATCAACCCGGAGACTTCCATGCCGGCTTGGATGAACCGGAAAATGTTGTCGATCAACAGCAAGACGTCCTGCCGCGCGTCGTCACGAAAGTATTCCGCCAGCGTCAATGCGGCATGACCGACGCGAAACCGCGCCCCCGGTGGTTCGTTCATTTGACCGAACACCATGATCGTGTTGTCACGCACCCCGGCCGCGCCCATTTCCCGATACAACTCCTCGGCTTCGCGACAACGCTCCCCGATGCCGCAAAACAGGCTGACGCCGGAGTGCTTGGAGACCACATTGTGAATCAATTCGGTGATCAAGACGGTTTTGCCGACACCCGCACCACCGAACAACCCCGCCTTGCCGCCGCGTTCGAGCGGCGAGAGCAGGTCGATCGCCTTGATCCCGGTTTCGAAGACTTCGGATTGCGTCGCGCGTTGGGCGATCGCCGGCGGCGTCTGGTGAATGCTTCGACGCGGAAGCTCGTCCAACCCCTCGTCGGCATCGATGGGCTGACCAAACACGTTGAGTGCCCGGCCGAGCAACCTCTTTCCCACCGGCACGTCGAGCGGCTTGCCCAGATCACGGATGGCGATGCCGCGTGATAGACCCTGGCTGGAATTGAGCGCGATGCCGCGGACCGTGTGGGGATCCAGTTGCGCCGCGACTTCCACTACGATTTCGCCATCGGCACCGGTTCTCAGTTCATGGTTGATCGCCGGCAACACGTCATCAAAGTGTGCGTCTATGACACTGCCCCGCACCGAAACGACACGGCCCAGGTTGACCTGACGGTTCCGTTTCCTTTCGTTCGATGCAGCCGTAAACATGATTCACCACATAGGGGACAGTACGGGCGGACGAGGCGTCTTCGGCGCCCCGTCGCGACACCCTACTGGAGGCAAATGCTGTGCCGCGTTGAAACACCAACGCAGCCGCTGTGCGTCGCCGCGCGATCAACCGGTGACGATGAACCTGTGGTTCATGATCTTGTGGACGTCGACGGGGAACCGCTCTCGGTCGCTGGAGCGATTCCATTTGTGGTAAAAGTCGTCGAGGGCGCGAAGGATATCGCGGCGGCTGATGATCCCCAGCAGATGTTGATCCCCATCGACCACGGGCAAATGGCGGAATTGATGACTCATGAAAATCGACGTCAACGCGAACACGTCAGTTTCGGGTCCGACGCAGGTGGGATGTTTCTTCATGATCGTGGTAGCGGTCTGCGTCGGGCTGGGATTGCCGTAAAACATCTCATTGGCGAGAAATTCCAAACAATCGCCTTCGGAGATGAAGCCCAGCAGATGCTTCACATTGCCGTCGTGTTTGACCACGGGGGCGTTGGAGATTTTGTGTTTCAACAAGAACGCCACAATGTCCCCCAACATCATCTCGGGCTGAACGCATTGGACATGCGTGTTCATGATATCGCGGGCCGTCGGAGTCGTTTCGGTATGCATCGGAGCTCTCACGGTTGATGAGTCGGTTGGGAACACCGCGAGCCAAGTAGGCAATTGGTGTGCCAATCGGTCTGCTGTGCGGTTCGAACGGACGCGGGGAGCCCGAAGGCCGGCGTGAACCCGATGCCACCTCCTTTGGCACCAAGCGGGGTGTTGGTTGTTCGCTGGCGTTGGCGCGCTGTTTGCTAACTAAGATTGGCAACGCCAAATTGGCATGCGCGTCCGGCGACGCCTGATCGGCGTCTTGGCTCGGGAACAGTGCTGGTGTGCAGGCTTTA
>NZ_JANZKV010000180.1:0-32412 GCF_025060895.1 Stieleria sedimenti
GTGGCCTGCGGCGGCTGAGGGTCGTTTGAACCGAGCGTTTGTCCTCGCTCTCCCCATTCGGACATCGCAGCAATGCCTCGAAAAACCTGGGTCCTGAGCGATTAGCCACTAAAATCCACGAAGAACCAGCGGGACAAAAACAAAAAGTGTCGCCGCCGTCCTCTGAAACGCGGCGTCCCACCGCAACTCAACAACTCAATCGCACGCTTGGTTTTTCTGGCCCTGCGATGGACGTGCGTACTGCCGAAATCTCCGGTCATCGAATGAATCGATCCCAGCTTCCGTAGGTCTGTTCAACACGTCCACGCGGTATCGACAGGACCGCAACGGCGATGCCAACGACCGTGGCTGTCATCGCATACCCGGTTGGCGAGTCCCCGAGCAGCCACGGACCGACAGCAAGTGCCATGGCCAAGCCGACGTTCAAGTAGCGGCCCGAACGGATCACCTCGCCCATGCAGACGACTGAGACGGTGACGATCAGCGCTCCGCTGAGATGTCCGATGTCGGCTGCGGTGGCCTTGATGTCGATCCCAAACAGCGTCGGTAGGAACATCGTGACCACTCCCAACAGCGAACAGGCGACCAACGTCCACGGGAAGCTCATTCCCCAGATGGATGCTTTGAAGAGCCCGACCGGCCTGTCAGGAAACTCGATCAGCGCTGGAGATCGTTCATCGGCTGTGCAACCGTCGGCTTTGCCACCCTTCCAGAAGATGGCCCACAACGAACCACCCCGATCGCCGCGCTGCTTCGCTTGCCGGACGTGTTGGAACATCGCAATGACTTCATCAACTTCCAACGGAATCATCGGCAGCATGATCAATGCCGCCAGCAGACACATCGCACACCATGCGTGAACGATAACCGGCTGTGAGATGACCAAGAAGATGTGTGTCAGACCGAGTGGAATGACGAGAATCCCAAAGAAGGCGACCATCCACGGCATCGTCCGCCAGCGAGAGGGACTGCCCATGTACCCCATCATGAACTCAAAGGTGTAGGACATCGCGCCCAGGCCTCCGTCGGAAATCGGCCACAGGTGCGACATCTTTGAATTCAGCACCTTTTCAGTATTGTTGGCGAAACCGAAAAACGGATCCCACACATAGTCGATGTATCCCAGCTGAAACATCGCCAGGTATCGCGAGACGATGAAGCCCAGAAATCCGGTCACAATCATGATCCATCGCTGTGGCCAACTGGATGGGTTGTAGCTCCATCCCGGTGGCTGAGCCGGGCCGTGCTGCATGAACATGATCATGTTCGGCATCCCCGGAATCAAAATGGTCAACGCCATGACCAGGATTCCGATCAATGAATCGTTGGCGTAGGCAGCAGCCGTGGGAGCCCAAAACGCAATCGGGGCGACGGTTAACCAAACGCCGACAAAACAGCATGCCCAGAGACTGTAAGGCCGATTCGGCTTGAGTGTCCTATAGCCGAAGACCAGCAACAAGACTCCGCTGATCACGTCACTGTAGGTCATCAACCAGGCGCGCAGCTGACGCAACTCGGGCGTCGATTCCTCCGCAAACCAAGGGCCGCGCCCGCCACTGGGATCGACCCACAACGATTCGTTGAGGTATCCAAAGTTGAACGGGGCGGTGATTAACCAGACGCCGAGCAGGGGAAGCGTCCAATAAATCCACAGCGTCTGCTGGTGATGCATTTCCAGCATCGAAAAACGGTCTTCGTCGGTCATGTGGTGTTCATGAGAGCCGTCGGCGCTGGTGTCGTCATCCTTTGATTCACGCATCTTCGACTCCGCCATCGGACGCGTAACGCCACGTGATCCCATCTTCATTTGAGGTTTGTCCTCGTCGTGTCTGCTGTGGCCTGTCTTACGTTCCGGCTAACCGCGGTTGCATGCCGCGTACCGTTTAAAAATTATTGGTGAACGAGACAAACTGCCGCACTCGCCGTGACGTTCTCGCGACCAATCTGGTCGATTTCCTGGCAGCGAGTTGACTTTTGCGCGTCCACGAAACGATTGCGGGCGTTCCTCGGATGGGAGGATGCCGAGCAATCGGACGGATACGTCGTGCGACGGGTGCTTACGGGTCTCGATCGTTGCAACGGGGTACAAGAAGCATGCCAACCCGATTTCGGAAACGATGCCGCGTGATTCAGTTGAGAAATCAGCGAGTTGGGCCCGAGAACCAGGGAGGGGACTGAAGCAATCCGGTTTGCAGCGAGAAGTCTTGAACCCGTTCGGCCATGAGCGCATCCTGGATGCTGGCCAAACCGTTCATCCGCCTCGGAATTTTTCACCGGCTCCCTCGGATTTCGACACCATGAGTGACTATCGCTACCACTTCGACGCCAAGATCACCGACACGCTCGTCTATTTGCCAAACCGCATTGCTTCGCAGTTGGACTTCGGCAAATCGAAGCGATTGCGGATCGACGGCGAGATCAACGGGATTCGCATCGAGTGCGGGGTGATGCGCAATAAGGGCAAGTGGTGTTTCATGGTGTCGAAGAAGTTGCAAAAAGAATGCGGGCTTTCGCCGGGAGATACGGCTCGCGTCAGTTTCGACATCGCTGATCCTGAAGCGGTCGTCGTGCCGACCGAGTTGCAGTTCGCGCTCGATGCGAACGAGTCGGCGATGTCGGTGTGGGAAAGCTGGACCGCCGGCAAGCGTCGCGCTCAATGTCTGCGAGTGTCGACGGCGAAGAAGCCGGAGACCCGGGAGCGGCGAGTCGACGAGGTGATCGCGCTGTGTCTGGCGGAAGCGGGAATGCAAACCGGCGTCACCGCGTGGCAGGCGTTCGAAAACCTCGACATGCGAGCGGGCACGGTCATCGCCGTCGAAGATCTGCCGAAGGCACGCCGGCCAGCCTACAGGGTAACGGTCGATTTTGGGGCGGGGTTGGGCACCAAGCGGACGAGCGCCCAGATCACGGATCATTACACCAAAGCGGAGCTGATCGGCCGACAAATCATCGGAGTGGTAAACATTCCACCGAAGCAGATCGGAACGTTCATGTCAGAGTTTCTGATCGTCGGATTCTATCGCGACGACGGATCGGTCATCTTGGCGGTCCCCGACAGGTCGGTTCCCGACGGTGCTAGGCTGGCGTGAACCGGGGCTGCTGCCGAGCGTCACGATTTTTTTTGACGACTTGACGAACCGACGTATTCGCGTCAACGTATTGCAAAGAGTCTTTGGTCGGACCGCTGTCTACACGATATACCCAAATCGAATTGTCTTTGATGGCTTCGTTGGTCCGATCTCTTTCGACGATCATTCTGTGCGGCGTGCTCGTTCTCGGGCACGCACCGGGCTGGTTGCATGTGGCCACATGCGATGGCCATCACGCCGCCGCAAAGACGCCGTCGGGGCATTCTTGTAGCTGTCATTCGCATCATTGCGAGACGGCATCGAACGACGCATCGGAACCCGACCGGCCGATCGAATCGGTGCCTCCGCATGATTCTGATTCGTGCGCGGTCTGCCAATCGCTGGCCGCTCCTTGCGGATCGATTGCCGGCGCGTCAACATTGGTCGTCTGTGATGCCGTGCATCCGATGCATGAACGCACACGGCCGACTGTCGACGTCGCTCGCTTCGTTTTCGTGCCACCGCTGCGTGGTCCCCCGTGCGAAGCCATTCTCTAGACGTTTAGTTCGCGTTTCACCCCCGGATCACCGCTCCGATTGGAACCGCGCCGGCTACCGCTGCGCCGATTCTGTTTCGAGAGCTGGTCCGGCAGGTTGCCTCTCGCAGTCGGTTTGCGCCGATCAGCGAGCGCTGCGAATCCGTGCGTTACCAAGCCAGCTTCGTGCGGGCGTGCGTCATTGTACGGCGCCCGGTCCGACCAAACCGTGTCGTGAAATACGCGCGTTCCGTGCGAAGCCTTTTGGCGATTCCATGAATAGAGGCACAGTAATGAATGCCCCGACGACTTACCCCTTGTGTGTCTCCATGGCCATTGTTCATGCTGCGCCCTCGGAGCGGGGTTGGTGGTCACGATTGTTGACAACCGATTTTTGCCCGTGGGCCAATCGTTTCGTTTGTTGGTTGAAAGAACCCGTCGGCTGGTTCGTGCTGGCCACCGCCGTTAGCGTGATCGTCGGTCTTTATCTGGCGCCGATCGGCTGGACGCTGGCCGCATCACTCGCGTCGGTCATCGCCGTTGGGATGGTGTGGCCGGCCGTTGCGGTTCGTGCAGTGAACTGCCGCGTGACCTGCGGCAACGCACAGATTCATGAAGGCGATCGGTGCGAATTGCATCTGGCCGTGCGAAACCGGTTGCCGCTTCCCGTCTGGGGATTGGCGGTCGAAGGGTTCTTGGATCGCACGCGCGAACAGAGCGACCAAGCGGCCACACCCACCGTTGCGTTGGCGTTCGTTCATGCCTGGGCGATTTCGAATTATCGTTTTTCGGTCCAGCCAGAGTTACGAGGACGCTATCCCGACGGCGATGCGATACTGACGTGTTCCTTTCCCTTCGGGATATGGACGGCCAAACGAAAGTTGCAAGACGTTGCATCGGTCACCGTCTGGCCCAGAGTGTTTTCGATCGCCGGGCAAACCGCGATGACCGGTCGACGAAACGCCGAATCCGGAGAAGGCAACCGAACAGGTCGGACTGGCGATTTTGTTGGGGTGCGGGAGTATCGTCGCGGGGATTGTGTGCGACAAGTCAATTGGGTCGCCACGGCGCGGTCGGGTGAGTTGGTGGTGACCGAACGAAGTGGCCCGGAGTGCCCAAGCGTGGAGGTGATCGTCGACGTGGCAGGGCCATCCAATCGTGATCAATTGGCAGATCGCATTCGAGTCGCCGCCAGTGTGCTGGCCAACTTGCATCAATCAGCGGTTCCACTGCGGGTGCACCTCGGACAGCGTCGCTTTCACGTTAAACGAGGCTGGGAGGGATGGTTGCAGATGATGGATGCACTGGCGGACGTCCCGGAGGGAGGCTTGGGCGATCAACGCAGTCCTAATTTGTCGCGACAACAGACCTCGATCACGATTGCTTCGGATCATCGCGGTGACATTGTGGTTTGCGTCGCCGACCCCAGCGTGAATCCACGGTTGATGAGTCGTCATTCGCATCAAGTGATTCGTCGCGATCACGACCTTGCGTCTCAATTGTTTGCGTTTTGGACAGAGGTGCGTGATGCCAACCTGGTCGCGTAGACGCATCGAAACGATCGGGTTGGCAGCGTTGGCCGTCTCAGCGGTGGCAGCACTTCGCGTTGGCGTGGAGTCTCGGTACTGGTTGTTGATGGAACTGGGAACGCTGTGCATCGCTTTCCTGGTCGCCGAATTCAGCAGGACTTGTCGTTTGAGTCGACACGATGCGGATCCGTTCGGCGGGCCGGAGGTAAGGCATCGTGAAAGGGGCGACGCGCGGCCACTCATGCGTCGCGGCTCACCAACTGAACGGGCCATGAAACGATTGGCGGGTGCCGCGACGGCCGTTCTGGCGTTCACACCGATCGTTTTTGCCATCGCTGCCCGCGCGTTCGGTTCGCCGATTGCCTTTGAGATGTCAACGCTTGCGACCGTCGGCGCCCTCGCCCTTTCCATGGGGTCCGCGGCGACGACCAATCGCGTTCGGAGTTTGTCGCTCGTTCTGAGCGGGTTTCTGGTGCTGTTTTGTGCCGTGATCTCCGACAACCGGCACGCCGCGTTGCTGCCGTTGGTCTGGATGCTCGGTTGCGTCTGGCATTTGATCGCCAACCATTGGGAACGCCTGGATCTGGCGATGCCCGATTCAGTGCAGCGGACTTGGTCATTGCGGCCCGGCATCCTGCTTGTCACGATGCTGGTGCTGACAGCCGGTGCCTATTCGGTCAAGGATCGCCTGACGTCATCGGGGCGACTGGCGATCGGCGTGATGCCCACCAGTGGCGGCAGTGAATGGTCCGACCCGGCCGCCCGCAGCGGGCTTGGTACCGGCGACGCCGCGGTTGCAGCCAAAGATCATGCCGAATCCTTCGGTGCCGTCGACTCGGACATGTTCTTGGAATCGACCGAGCCGACGCTGTTCGACATGTTCAATGACATGATCGGCGAACCGAAGAAGACAAAGAACAAGTGGGAACGTGCACAAGCGCTGGGAAACGAAAACTTCATCCCGTCGCACCAGCGGACCGCAAAGAGTGAGCAAGGTGGCGGGACGTTTTCGACCGAGCGGACGCGACCGAAAAAGCACCTCCATTCCAAGGACGCGAACGAGGCAAGCGTGGTCCAGTGGGATGGGCCAACCGGCATCCGTTTGGCGATGCACCGCTACGACACCTTTGACGGGCGAGAATGGTCGCAGTCGTCCAACCGGAAAAACATGTCGCTTAATCGAGTCGACATCAACAATAGAACATGGTTTTTTGATCCGCTCGGGCGTGCCGCGCTGTCGCGTGCCCCGGAAGACTCGTCGGTCGGGCTGCTCAAGATCATACGGCTCGACTCGCCGCGGCTGCCGGTTCCGATGATGACAGCCGGCGTGCATATCAAACAGATCGATCGACAAGACTTTTTTGGCATCACACGCGACGGCTGCTTTTTCATGCCGGGACGCGAAAAGGTGCCGCCACTGACGGTTGTGCACGCGGCCAGCGTCAATTTGACGGAAGATGCAATTCGGGCAGGTTTAAAGGAGCGGGTGCGGCCGGAACCACTGCCTGCCGGAATCGCTGAGTTGTCGGATCGAATCGTCGGAGACCAAACCGTCACGTTCGACAAGTTACAGTCCATCATCAACCATCTTCGCACGGAATTCACGTTCGAACGCGAAGGTGACCAGGCCGCGAGTTCGTTGGCGGAGTTCCTGCAGTCGCGTCACGGCGGCGATCATCTGTTCGCCACGACGGCAGCACTGTTGGCGCGTCAGATCGGCTTGTCCTCGCGTTTGGTCACCGGATTTTATGTTCGCCCCGATGCATTCGACATCACCGCCGGGCACGCTTCGGTGCTTCCGCGAGATGTCCACGTGTGGGCCGAAGTGCAACTGCAGGATGGCCGTTGGTTTGAGATCGAACCGACGCCGGGATTCCGGCAACCGCATTACAAACCATCGTGGATCTTGCTCGCACGTCGGTTTACTGCCGCATCTTGGCACATCATCGTCGGCGGGACGTTGGCATTGGCATGCGTTTACCTGACGCGTTGTTTTTGGATCGATTGGTTGCTCGCGGTGGCCTGGAGTCAGGCTCGTTGGCTGCGACCACACCGGCGGCTTCGATTGGCCATTCGAATCATCGAGACGCGGGCACGATTGGCCGGCCAACGTCGCCCGATCGGAAAATCTCAGCGAGCCTGGCTGGAACAACTCACCCGCGCCGACGCAACGCTCGCCAGCGCGGCCCGACAGTTTTCTGATGACGCCGACGCCTTGTTTTTCGGTGCCGGCATTGAACCCTGCAAACGTGACACGACCGCCCTGGTCGACTTGCTTCGCGTCCGCACGATCACCGCTCTAACCAAGGAGGCGACGTCATGAATCTGACCGCCGGAATCATCTCCCCCGAGGAATCCGCCGATTCCAATTCGTTATCCGACCTTCGATCTCTGCGAGACTATCTTCGCGGAGTGCTTCTGGGCAAAACAGAACAAATCGATTTGGTCATCGCATGCCTGCTCTCACGAGGGCACTTGTTGCTGGATGATTTGCCAGGCACGGGAAAAACGACGCTGGCCAAAGCGATCGCGGCGGGGATTCACGGTCGCTTGTCGCGCGTCCAGTGCACACCCGATCTGATGCCCGCCGACATCACCGGTTTCAGTTTGTTCAACCAGAAGACCCGCGAGTTTGAATTCCGACCCGGTCCGGTCTTTGCCGACGTGCTGTTGGCCGACGAATTGAACCGCACGACGCCGCGAACGCAAAGCGCGCTGTTGGAAGCGATGGCCGAGCGACAAGTCACGATCGACGGCAGCCCCCGCTCCTTGTCGCCGACGTTTTTTGTGATCGCCACCCAAAATCCCATCGACTCTCACGGCGCGTACCCGTTGCCCGAAGCCCAACTCGACCGATTCGCGATCAAGCTGCGGATCGGTTATCCGGATCGTGAAGCCCAGCGTCGGATTCTGCAGCGGGAAGTTCGCGACTTGACGGGAAACAACAACGATGCCCAATTGAATTCGCCCCTGTCATTGACCGATCTGCGACTTCTGCAGCAGAGAGCGCAATCGGTGAGTGTACATCGGCGTGTTGCCGACTACCTGATCGACTTGGTCGAAGCCAGTCGCGACGACGAAGCGGTCGAGTTGGGAGTCAGTCCACGAGGCATGGTGATCTGGCAAGCGGTCTCGCAGTCTTGGGCGATGTTGAAAGGACGCGATTTCGTCACGCCGACCGACGTCGCCGAGGTCGCCCATCCGGTTCTGTCGGTCCGTTTGCTGACACGTGGTGAAACCGTGGACAACGTGATCGATCGGATCATGAATTCCGTCCCCGCTCCGGAGTACAAGTGATGATCATTGCCAGAAAATCCCCAGTGACGACGCGACGTTCCGGTAATCCGAAGCTCCTGCCCAGACGCATCGTCGTTCAATGCCCTGGGGCAGCAGAAGCTTCACCCGCCCGGTCGGCTCATTTGCGATCGCTTTTCTTGGCGTTGTTGCTCGGCGTCATCGGCTGTGTCGGCGAGCCGGGATCGCCCAAAACGTCTCATTTTGAACACGACCACGAGGTGGCGAAACATTGGCCAAGCGATCTGGCGGATGCGTCCGCGAAACTTCGTGCCAGGCTCGATGCGATCGAAGCCGCGGTTGACGAAAATCCCGACGAGGCGCAACAGCTGGCGGACGAAGTCGCAGAGATCGTCAGCTGGGTGCCGGAGATCGCCGCCGACACGAACTTGTCCGAACAGGATTGGATCCCGCTCGATCACGCCGCGGAGTCGCTGGCCGCGAAACTCCGCGCCGCCGGCAGTGCGTTGACCGAGTCCAATCGCAGGCAAACATTCGCGTTGTGTGAACAGATTGATCAGGCACTCTCCAAGATTCCGGATCCATTCGCTTCACGGAAAGGGGCATCGCGATGAATTCAGCACCAGTCATGCTAGTCGGCGGACTGCTCCGCATCGCTCAAGGTTTCATCGCCGCCGCCCCGACGTTGTTGGTCGGGTTGTTGATCGCCGCGATTCTCCGTTACTACCTGGGACGTGATGGAACACGCCGGCTGTTCGGTGGCGATTCGCTACGAAGCCTGCCCCAATCCTGGTTGGTCGGCATGCTGTTGCCGGTCTGCTCCATCGGTGTGTTGCCGATTTTGATCCAAATGCGGCGTTCGGGTGTCAAACCGGGTGCGATGTCCGCGTTCGCCCTGTCGGCGCCGCTGTTCAACCCGTTGTCGTTGCTGTACGGGCTGACGTTGAGTCGACCGCTGGTCATCATCTTGTTTGCACTCGGTTCGTTGATCATCGTGACCGCGCTGGGGTGCTTGTGGGATTCTCTGGATCGACGCCGGCAGCAGACGGCTGATTTCGACCGGGAGGAGAGTGATTCCGAATTAATTGGCTCGCGTCGTTTGGCGGCAACGGTCGTTCACATGGCGCGCGACGCGTCGGGGATTCCGCTGGCTTTGACGCTGCTCGCCCTCTCGGGGCTCGCGCTCTTGGCGGCTATCTTGCCATTCGGCGCGATGCAACACAGTGTCGAACGCGATGACCCGATGGCACCACTGACGATGTTACTAGTCGCGGTGCCGGTTTACGCAACGCCGATGTTGGCGATGAGCCAATTGGGCATGATGTTTCAACATGCCAATTCCCCCGGCGCGGCCTTCACGTTGCTGATTCTTGGAACCGGGATGAATTTCGCCACACCGTTTTGGTTTGGCAAACACTACCGATGGAAACCGTCGGCGTTGTGGCTGGCCGGACTCGTGTTGATTGTCGTCGGTATTTCGTATGGCATCAACAAACCGCTTGTGCCGCCGGGCGTGCAACCCGCCGGCCATACCCATGCGTTCGACATTTATGCCAACCCCCTGTCATCGTTTCCTCAAAATGTTTGGGCCGCGTGCGAAGAAGTGATCTCGAAACAGGCAGACCTAGCGGGCTGGATCTCGATGGCGGTGCTCGCCGGGTTTGTGACACTCGGTGTGATCCTGCGGGCGCTGGCGATTGACGAGTCAAGGTTGGCGGTCGCGAAACCAGAAACGGCCGAAGTGAACGGACCGCGAGGATTTGACGTCATCGTTCCGCGAACCGTGCTGGGAGCAACCCTGTTGGCCGGATTGGTGGCACTGAGTGTCGTTGCCTGCTACGCCTACTACCCGCCGCCGGAGGAATGCTTGGAAGAAATTGCCTTGGCCCGCGCGGAGTGCTTGTCGGCTGCGAACAGCGGCAACAAGGATCACGCTCTGTTCTGGCTACCGGTTTGGGAAGAGTGGAGCCGACGTCTGGAGGTGGGCACCTTCCTGCGATGCGGCGAACTACGGCGTTACCAGAGCATGCAGGGGTTCCTGATCCGCAAGAAGCTGGAACTGCTTGAGCACGAACTGGAACACGACCCCTACGAGCCGGAGGAGGTCAAGGCAGTGATTCAGGGAATCTTTGCCACCAATTCGCGTTGGGTCGCAAGCTTTCGCGATCCGTCGTAGTGCTTTTCCGCGGCGAAACGTGCAGTATCGCACACGAAACGACGGCCAACCCCGGTCACGCGACGGGAACAACCTCAGCCGGCATCTTCCCGTGTTTTCCGCAGTTTGACGAGCGTCGTTGACAAAACATCGCAGGATCCAGATCAGCTGGCGCACGACCGCCACCGACGAACTATAATCCTCGGTGGTCGGACCGGACCTCTTCAATCAGTGAAGCTCTGGAGTGAATGAATGAAAACGTCAGTCTCGCGGGTCGGTTTTACGCTGATCGAGTTGCTGGTCGTCATCGGAATCATTGGAATCTTGGTTGCCTTGTTGCTGCCCGGCGTGCAGGCTGCGCGGGAAGCGGCAAGACGCGTCGATTGTTCCAATCGAGTGCGGCAATTGGCCCTCGCGACGCAAATGCACCACGATGCCTTTAAGTATTTTCCGCCCGCACGCTACGAGTCGCGACCGGACGCCCAGCCGTCCGATCAATGTGGGTTGGAAACGCCCACCTGGCTGGCCCGGGTCATGCCGTTCATTGAACAAGTCTCCCTGGCAGATCAGTGGGATTTTTCCAAGCCGTGGCACCAGCACGACGAAGACGTTCGCACCGTCGTTCCCGACATTTTCCTCTGTCCATCGCGACGCAGTGGCACGAGCCCCGTCGGCACCCGCAGTCTGCGGACCACCGTGACGGGCGGCGGCGGTCGCTTGCCTTGCGGATGCCCCCTGCCGCCACGTCCAGTCGATGTCTCTCTCGACGTCCCCGGCGCGCTTTGCGACTATGCCGGAAACCATGGCGACTTGAGCCCCGGAGCGACCGGCGAGCCCACCGATTTCTATTTCGGGGGCAACGGCACCGGAGTCATCATCAGTGTTCGCCCCAACTGTAAAGATGGCGATGCGATCAGCCCTTCCGATCGGATTCGCATGGCATCGGTCAGCGACGGAACCTCCAACACGTTTCTGTTCGGCGAGAAATTCGTCCCGATCACCAAATTGGAACAGTTTCCGTTTGATTCGCCCGCTTATGACGGAGATCATCTGCCCGCATCCTGTCGCCTGGCAGGTCCGGGGCTGCGGCTGGCAAACGGCCCCAACGATGTGCTGGCAGACATGTTCTCCTTTGGAAGCTGGCACCCGGGCGGCGTTCATTTTGCCCTCGTTGACGGAAGCGTTCGCTTCTACAGCCCCGACACCGACACCAAAGTCCTCGGGGCGTTGGCGAATCGACGCGATGCCCGCGTGGTCGAGCTGGCTCGGTGAGCAGCGTTATGACCAGAGCCGTCCTGTTTGCGATGGGAGCCCTGTACGTTGCCATGTGCGTGGGCTGTGATTCGTTCGTCGGTCCGACATCCGGGGTGGTCCGATTTGACGATGGAACGCCTGTTTCGTCGGGCAGTATCGAATTTCGCAGACTGACGGACAAAGAACGTTTTGCCAGTCGGATCACGCCCGAGGGGGCATTCCAGCCCGCCAATCAAGACGGGGAGATCGGTCTGCCGCCGGGACCGTACGAGGTTGTCGTGGTGCAAATCGTGTTGACCGAAGATTTGGCCAAAGAAGCCCATTCGCACGGAAACACCGTCCCCCGTCGCTATGCCGATTACTACACCAGCGGGCTGAAGGTCGACATTGACGACGGACAGACCGATCCGGTCGAGATCGTGCTTCAGTCGCATTAAGTAAAACGCGAAACGCCAGTGTTTCGCGACAACCTTCGTCGCCAGCGTTCCAGTGTCCGGGCGTTCCAATCGCCCTTGGTTGACCCCCCGCCTGACCTGAGCAAAATTGATTGTTGCGGCCGGTCCGAATCTGAGGCGGAAACCGTTCCGCAGCGTTTGCCCAAAGGGCATCCACAACATAGCCTGGGGTCAGGGAACGAGCGCAGCGGAGTGACCGCCACCCCAGGGAAAGAACGCCAAACCCGCTCTCTCCCCCTTTGAGGTCGAGCAGGTCTTAATTCGTTGAGACTAAAAGGTTTTCGTCACTCTCCCCCTGGGAGAGTCGAGCGTAGCGAGGAGAGGGTTTGCGTTGTTGCTTGGGATCGCCCATCAAGAGTGAAGTGAGCGCCGCGATTCACCTTTCGACCTCCCCTCGCTTCGCTCGACCCTCCTGCCAGGAGGGTGACTTTAAAACTGCACGCCCCGCTTTCGGTTGTCCGTCGGCTCTGCCGCCGGCAATCGAAGAGGGAAGGGGTTTTGGTGGATCAGCGGCGTCTTCTTCGCCACCAGATGACGCCGGACAGGCCCGCGAGTAATCCTCCCCCCACGCCAGCGACTTGCCCCCAAGCGGACATGAGGACGATCTTGTGGATCAGCCCTGCGTGCTGCTCGTTGGTTTTAGGGAGCTGCCCGGTGTACTTGGCGATGTGATGCAGAAGGTTGATGGCGGCGGAGTTGGCGGGAATCTCCTGATGACAGGCAATGCAGGTGCCTTCCCGCTCGATTTGCTCGATTTCTTGCTTGTTCAGGGCGCGCGAGAGTTTCCAGTGGTGGCCCACCGTGGCGAGTTGGTTTCCGTCGCGGTCGACAATCTGCGACCAATCATGATCCAGATTTTCGATCGCGGGTTGTTGCGGTTTCGCCCGCTCGGACAACACCGTTCCGTCGGTTGTTTCGAGAGCTGCGAAATGTGATTCATTCCACGGTCGTGTCCCGGGGATTCCCAGGCCCAGGGCCTTGTCCGACGCGTGGCACGATTCACAGCTCCGCGCGTTTTTGGTCATCGTGTGTGGCTGGGTGGGGCTCATGTCGATCGCCAACTGGCCGCGTTCTCCACTGCCTTCGGTACCGGGCGGCGTCTTGAAAATATGATTTTGCAGAATCGTTTTGCCGTCGGCTCCGATGATGGTGACCGATGGCTGGCAGCCGGGCGCCAGCGGCGTCACGCGACCTTCGCCGTTGATTCCCATCATCGGCTCCTCCCATCGCAGGTAACTGCGACTCTCGGTGACCTTGCCGGGAATCACCGTCTGGAACTGCTCTTCACCGTCCGCCGTTCGGTACTCCGGTTGCATGTGCTTGCGACCGGCGGCCACCCAATCGAACCCGGTTTGTGACTCATTGCATTCCGGGCAACGATCTTTCTGGCTGTAGTCGACTTTGACGTGACACCCATAACACTGCGGCGTCCAACTCGCATGACAGGTGTAGCATTCCATCCGGTCCAAGTGCTTGGCAACTCCCTGCATCGCAACCAAACCTCGCGTGCTGATCTGGTTTTCTTCCACCAACATCTTCAACGGCTTCAGCCGCAGGTCTTTGCCTTCGGCGGTGTAGACGATCACCTCGTCGCCGTCGCGAACCGTGTTTTCGTAAGGATTGCCTCGGGCAGTCAACAGATACCCGTCTTTTTTGTCGTGTTGATACCCGGCCCAGGTGTGCGGCAGTTGTTGATCGGTGACGCCACGCGGCTGGCCATCGGCCGGTGACATGTCGAATTCATCCATATAGCCGAGCGGCAATTCCCACGGATACTTGTCCGGCGTTCCGTGGCAATCGGAACATTCGATTTGCACCGCAGCCAAGGTCGTCGGATTGAGGAAACCGTCACCGTGCACGTCGATCGAAGTGTGGCAATCCTGGCACTTCATGCCCTTTTGATAGTGAATGTCTTGCTCCATCGCGATGTAGTGCTTGGAGTGCAAGTCGGGCGTCCCGGATCCCGTTTCGGTGAACGGCGACGTGTACGGCGTTTCCATCAATCCTTGAAAAGAGACGCCCACGCGTTTGCCGCGATTGTGGCACGTCGTGCAGGTTTCAACCGCCAAGCCGTGATAGCTCGTTCCATGCACGGTGACGGTCGCTTCACGCGTTCCCTGAATTTGATGGGTCAGCGGATGCGTCGGCTCGTCCGTCGGGATCGAACGGTCGTTTCCTTCATAGTAGCCTTCGTTGCTGTAGGGAACATGGCACGACGAACACCCCATACCGCGAAAATCGCCTCGCCGCGATCGTCCCTTGACGGCATGGTGACAGCGGTTGCATTCCTGACGGATGTAGGTGAACGCGGCGAGTTCCGGGTTGTCGTTGAGCTTTTCCAATTCATCGAAACCCACTGCGTCGGGCAAGGGTTCGTGCCGATCGACAAACACGTTGGGTTCCAGCTTTCGCAACCGTTCCATGTAGTCGCGATAGACGTCGGTACCAAGCCTCGCCTTGGGGTCGGTGGGGTTCTCCACCGCGTAGTTGCCGAACTTGTGCTCGTAACCGGTCAGCGCCCCGAACGACCAGCACGTTCCTTGGATCTTGCCCGCCTCGGTCATCATCAGACTTTGCCACTGGATCTCCACTTGTTCCATGTGGCACTGGCCGCAAGTCTCTTCGTTCACCCAGGGGCTGCCGGGATCGGGAAAGAAGTTGTCGCCCCCGTGCGCAATCGCTTTGTCCTTGGTCTCGGTCGGATCGCCGTTGTGGCAAACGACACAACCCGCCGGATCTCCCATCTCTTTCCCGCGGGCCATGATTTGGTTCAGCATTTCGGAACCGATTTCTCGAATCGGCTCGATTTCTCCGTGACACGTCATGCAGCCCGACTCGGCCGCTTGGGGAAAGTGATCGACCAATCGTTCTTGCGAAACCGCAACCGCCGTCGTGGCAATCCAGCAAAGAAACGTGATCGAAGCGATCCCGAACCGAGGCGTCCAAGCGCACCTTACAGCGAGGATCGGTGTCTCGCTCATCCTGTCAAACATCAACGGCAAACTCTGGGGCAGCGTCTCTCGGAATGCGTCCGCGATGACCGGATCAGGCACGCGATGGGCGGTTGAGTTTCACCGCATCGGTCTCCGCGTGGAAGCGCAATTTGCCCCTTTCAACAGAAAACCGAGGATTCTTGCCCCCACGACACCAGAAGTGCGCACCGCGAGCGTCATGGTTCACCCTGGCGAAATTTCGCCCGAGCTGGCTGAATCGATAAACGCCCAAGAACATGAGACCCATCGATAACAGCGCGAACCCACGGATGACAAATCTGGTACCCAGCCCACTGGGTTGGGCTAGGTAAATAAACGGCGCATCGTCCCAATCTGTTATGTGGTTGTGTTTCTTACCGGGCCAACGGCCCTGCAGTTTGCCTAGCCCAGCCCAACGGGCTGGGGTGTGAGCACAAGGGGTTCGATAGGGCCGAAGGTCCGGCGATTTGGTCCCCTCTTCATCGGTTGAACCAAACGGCCGGGCCTGCAATTCGTGTTCGGTGACGGTACCCAGCCCGGTGGGCTAGCTGAATGATCGGGGCGTTGCCCCTATCTTCTGTTGGCGACTTCGTGTAGCATATACACTAAGAGGGGAAACGAAAATGAACGCATCATCGAATTCGCTGGCGTTGCTGACCGACTTGTACGAACTGACGATGGCCTATGGCTATTGGAAATGCGGTAAAGCGGAGCAGTCCGCGGCGTTTCATCTGTTCTTTCGCAACAGCCCGTTTCAAGGCGGATATGCGATTGCCGCCGGTCTGGAACCGGTGCTGGACTTTTTGCGTTCGTTTCGATTTGACGCCGAGGATATCGCGTATCTGGCAACGATACTCGGCAATGACGGTCGGCCTCTTTTCGACGCTGACTTCTTGCAGTACCTCGGCGAACTCGAGCTGACGTTGGACCTGGATGCAATCCCGGAAGGCACGGTTGTTTTTCCACATGAACCGCTGCTGAGGGTTTGCGGGCCGATCTTGCAATGTCAGTTGATCGAGACGGCGATGTTAAACCTGATCAATTTCCAGTCATTGGTCGCAACCAAAGCATCTCGCGTGGTGATGGCGGCCCAAGGTGACGCCGTGCTGGAATTCGGGTTGCGGCGGGCCCAGGGAATCGATGGCGGTCTGGCGGCCAGTCGTGCGGCATACATCGGCGGTTGCGCCGCAACCTCGAATGTATTGGCCGGCAAACGATTCGGGATACCGGTCAAGGGCACCCACGCGCACAGCTGGGTGATGTCGTTCGACAGCGAACCGGAATCCTTTTCCGCCTACGCCGACGCGATGCCGAACAACTGCGTCTTTCTGGTGGACACGTATGACACACTACAGGGCGTTCGCCATGCGGTAGAAGCGGGACAGCGGCTTCGCGACGCAGGTCATCGAATGGTCGGGATCCGACTGGATTCCGGCGACCTGGCGTGGTTGAGCATCGAAGCCCGTAAAATTCTCGATGCGGCCGGATTCCCTGATGCGGTGATTGTCGCCAGCAATGACTTGGACGAACGTCTGATTCAAAGCCTGAAGTTTCAAGACGCTGCGATCACGGTCTGGGGCGTCGGAACCAAGTTGGTCACCGCCTACGACCAACCCGCCCTGGGCGGCGTCTACAAACTCGGCGCGATCAAAGACGAATCCGAGCAATGGCAGCCGCGCATCAAAGTCTCTGAGCAATTGATCAAGACATCGACGCCGGGGATCCAGCAAGTGCGTCGGTACGTGGGAAGCGATGGCATGGCAATCGCCGACATGATTTACAACGAACTTCAGCCGCTGCCGGAAACTTGCGTCGCGGTCGATTTCCAGGATCCCACCCACCGAAGTCAGTTCGACGCGACGGTCGCATTCGAAGACATGCTCAAGCCGATGATTCGGCAAGGCAACTCTGTCGGCGAACCGATTCCACTAGACGACATTCGCGGTCGAGCGCTGAAACAATTGCAGCAATTTGACCGCACGATTCTGCGGCTTGACCATCCACACCGCTATCGTGTCGGGCTCGAGCAAGCCCTGCATGACTTGAAGGATCAAATGGTGCTGGAATCCAGGCAACGCGGCAAAACGGGGAACACGGCATGAAGTCGACCTACAGGTTCCCGAGACCTGCCTTGACCGTGGACTGCGTTGTCTTTGGGCTCGATGAACCCGACTTAAAGGTCCTGCTGATTCAACGTGATTTGGAACCCTATCGAGGCAAATGGGCCTTGCCGGGTGGTTTTGTCCATCTCGAGGAGTCGCTCGAGGATGCCGCCAGGCGAGAGCTCAGGGAAGAAACGGGGCTCGAAAAAGTCTTTCTGGAACAGCTTTACACGTATGGTGATCTGGATCGCGATCCGCGCGAACGCGTGGTCACGGTTGCCTACTATGCTCTGGTCCGACTTTCGGATCACCGTGTCGTCGCGGCGACGGACGCACGCGATGCGGCATGGTTTGGCGTGCACGACGTCCCACGCCTCGCGTTCGACCACGACCGCATCTTCGACACCGCTTACCAACGGCTTCAAAACAAGCTGCGATACGAACCGATCGGTTTTGAACTGCTGCCGAGGAAGTTTACGTTGAGGCAGCTGCAGCGACTTTACGAAATCATTTTGGACCGGTCACTCGACAAACGCAACTTCCGGAAAAAGATCCTGGGCATGGAGGTGCTTGAAGAACTTGATGAGGTGGAGTCGGATGTGGCGCATCGCGCAGCCCGGTTGTACCGATTCAATCAGAAACGTTATCGCGAGATGGTCAAACAGGGAGTGAACTTTGAAATCTGACACCAACACAGAAGATCATAGAGGCTTGTTGCTGGTCGATCTGCAAAATGATTTCGTCCAAGGGGGAGCACTGGAGGTGCCGGGCGGACTGGAGGTGATCGACGTGGCCAACACGTTGATTCCCAAGTTCGGTTGGGTGGTTGCGACGCAGGACTGGCACCCCGCCGATCACCAGAGTTTCGCCAGCCAACATGCCGGACTGGCCATCGGAGATCAGTTTTTGCTGGATGGAATCCCGCAAATTGCCTGGCCGGATCACTGTATCGAACACACGCGTGGGGCAGAGTTTGTGGCATCGTTGAATCAGAATCGAATTGACCATGTGGTTCGCAAGGGAACTCAACGTCTGATTGATAGTTACAGCGCGTTCTATGACAACGGACACCAGCATTCGACCGGGCTGGCGGACGACTTGCGCGGTCACGGCATTGAGCACGTATTCGCAATGGGATTGGCCACCGATTACTGCGTTCGAGCCACGGTGTTGGATGCGATCCGCGAAGGTTTTCGCGTGACGTTAGTGGTCGATGGCTGTCGCGGCGTCGAACTGCAACCCGGTGACATCGAACGGTCCCTTGAAGAAATGCGAGACGCGGGCGCCGAACTGATTCGCAGTGACGAGCTTTGATCTCGACGCAAGTGAGGTCACGGTCGCCTGATCACAACCGGAACCGCACCGGCAAGACTTCTTCCGAAGCGATCGCGCGACCGAAGCGTCGGGCCGGTTGGCCTTTCCATCGTTTCACCGCCTCGACGGCGGCTCGATCGAGCGAGCCGTGGCCGCTTGATTCGATGATCTCGACCTCGCTGACTTTGCCAGCCGTGTCAACTCGCAACCGCAACAACACCGTGCCTTCGAGTCGGTTGCGGGCAGCATCGAGCGGGTACTGCGGCGGAGGATTGGACGAGAAATCGACAGGCGTTTCGGGGGACAATCCGACCGGTTGAGGAATCGGGATCGCATCGATCGCCGGCGGCGGCGTGACGTTTCGTACAAACCTGCGGGGCGGCCGAACCGGAACCTTCGTGTCAATCGTGGGCAACTTCGCCGCTTCGATGACTTGACGCTCAAGTGCCGCGTCAGCCTGCGAACAAAGCTCGGGGAATTCCGGGGGGGCAGCAAGCAGAGTGGACCTGCTGGTTTGAGACGGTTGGGCTTTCGCGGTGTCTTCTGATCGATCCGGGGGCGACATATCCAAGGCTGCGAGCGGTTGGATCGTCGGCAGTGGAAGGATCTGTACCGGAAAATCCAGCGCCGTCGGGCTGGCAACGCTCAATTCGATCGCGACGACATGTTGTTGTCCCGCGGACGAGAATCGCTCGGTTGCCGCCATCGGCACGACGCACAAAACTGCAGCGCCGATCGCGTGGAGGAACAGGGAGACCAGTGTGGAGCGAACGGGAAAACTCATTTGCACAAGTATAACTTTCCCGATGAAGTTCGTCGAAGGCGGTACATCAACTCGCCATGCTCGATCCAGATTTCGGCGCGGCCACGAAACAGATCTTGAGAGGCGATGATCAACGGAGAAGTGTTCGGTGATGGGGTGGCCCGATGGGGTGCCGGCGGGTCGGCCATGGGGTCGTCGGGTTCGTCATTGGGTTGCTGCATTCAAATTCTGTTTTGCAGATCGCATGCCAATCCGGATCCGGCGAGCATTTCTGGGCGTCTTGATGCCCAATCCGGTCAGAAACGTCCAGTTTTCCTGGGGTGAAGCGTGTCGAATTGACCGCCAACGCGGGCACCGCTGGTGGATTTCCCACCGGCGCCGGCGGACTTTCCATCGTCATGTTTTGCCTCACCGGTCCGCCTTGTTCGTGTCGCGTTGACTTTGACGGCACCCCCGGCGACCTCGAAAGCGATTGAATCGAATACGCCGATGACAACCAATGGATCAGTTTGAACGGAAATGCCGACCTAGCATTGTCGCCACGGGAGCGTTTTCGTTCTGAGAGGGATGTACGACATCGTGAAACACCAAACCATGATTGCATTGGCGCTGGTTCCGGCTCTCGGGATCGGTCTCTGGCAGACGCATTTGTCAGGCCAAGACCCCACGCTGCCGGAAATCGAGGTGCGTCCGCCGACAACCGATCAGGCCCCGCCGGTTGGGGAACCTGACATCGAAGCCTCCAACATTGAAGCGGCGTTTGCCGGACAGGATTCGACGACTGCCGGTATCAATCCGGCGCCGCAATCGAATGCTGCGCCCCAGAATGCTTCGTTCCCTTCGCTCAGCGAGCAGCTTTTCGGCGGCACGATGAGCAACCCGACGGGGCTCAATAGCGTCTTCCGCAGTGAGAGCGATTTGTTCGAAACGCCACGTCTGGGAACCATCGTCGACCGCGACGAACTCGACCGCCGACAGGCGTCGACGGTCTATCGAGCGTTGCAGAACGAAGTCGGCGTCATGTTGCAACAAACCGGCAACGGGCAACTGTCCCCGTTCATCCGTGGATTGACCGGGCAACAGATTTTGATTTTGGTCGACGGGATCCGGATGAACACGAGTATTTTGCGTCCGGGCCCGAACCAGTACGCGGCGACGATCGACCCAGGATCGATCGATCGCATCGAAGTGATCCGCGGTGCCGAATCAGCACTCTGGGGCAGCGACGCGATCGGCGGCGTGATCAATTTCGTCACGCGGAGCGCCGATCCGTTGCGAGGCGACTACGCGAGTCCCCACTTCAGCCAATTCTACAGCACGGCCGAAGCGTCGTCGTACACGCGAACCGGATTCAGCGGCTGGTATGGGGCGACTGGATTCACCGGAGGCGTGTCGTACTTGGACGTCGGTCGTCTGGATCGCGGTGGCGACCTGGGACGACAACCCGGCACCGACTACCAACAGTACGCCGGAGACCTGAAATTGCAACGCATGCTGACCGAGAATCACCTGTTGACCGTCGCGATGCAGCACTTCGAACAGGAAGATCTCAAACGCAGCGATCGCTTCTTACCGTTTGTGCTCGGTCCGGCCAGCGACGGAAGCGTGCCGACGCAGCGACCGACGGTTTTCGATCCGCAGCAACGCGATTTGTTGTACGGGCGTTTGGAAGGCTTGCTGCCAGACGATGCCGTGCTCGCGGACCTGTATTCCGTCACTCTCTCGGGGATGCGAACCAAAGAAGCGTCCGTCGTCGATCGTTATTCCGGCAACGACCCGGCCGCCGTTGTAACTCGTCGTGAAATCGGCGAGTTTGATGATTGGGGCTGGGGGACGACGCTTTCCTTCGTCAAGGACATGCAAGTTTATGGCAAGCTGACCTACGGAACCGATTACTACAGCGAGTCGATTGATGCCGAACGCGTGCAAATCAACAACCCTGACTCCCCCGGCGCGACGCCGTCGGTCACGGATCCACAATACCCCGATGACTCGGAAGCCGATCGGGTCGGCGTCTACGCATCATGGAACGTCGCGTTGACCGGTCGGCTCGATGCCACGACGTCGCTCCGGTACGAGAACATCAATGTGTCAGCGACACCGAACTTTGATACCCTGGGCCCAACCTACTTTGAACGGTCTTATCAAGACTGGATCGCGAGCGTCGGTTTGGGATACCGGTTGACCGACGAAGTTCGTCTGGTCGGCGGCTACTACGAAGGCTTTCGGGCACCGACGATCGACGACCTGACGGCCAACAAAACGTTCCTGCAAAACAACCAATCGACGCCGCTGGTCGGCAACCTGGACGTCGAACCGGAACACAGCAAAACCTATGAAGTTGGGTTGAAATTCAATGATGATCGTTTGCGACTCCAGCTGAAAGAGTTTTGGACGGATTTCGACAGCTTCATCAACCGCGAAACGATCGGCGGCTCCCGCTTTCTGACCAATCAAGAAGCGTACATCAATGGAACCGAACTGGCCGGCGAGTACCTGCTCACTCGCAACCTCGCCCTGTACGGCAACTTCTACTACACCTACGGGACGGTCACGACAAACGACGATCCGATTTCGCGGATCCCGCCGATGCAAGGAATCCTGGGGCTGCGATTGACCGAACCGTGTCGCCGATCTTACGTCGATGTCTATACCTGGATGGTCGACCGCGCCGATCGCTACAGCGAATCAAACCTGAGCGATGTGCGGTTCATCGCGGGCGGCACCCCTGGATACGCGACGTTGAATGTCCGCATGGGACGCTCATTCGGAAAGGCAAATCAGCACCAGCTCTCGTTGTCGCTGGAGAATCTCACCGACAAGTACTATCGCGTGCTCGGCAGTGGAGTGGACGGTGCGGGATTCAATGCCGTGTTCGGTTATCAATACGCGTTGTGACCGCGGCGGTTGGTGTCCAGCCTTTAGGCGATTTCCTACTCGCTGCTTCGCAGCGAGCAGGGCGATTCGCTTGCATTCTCCAATGCGGCCGATAGACTCGCTATCATGACGCTCGAAACAACACGAACCCTGACGTTGGAGCATCTTCGATGCTGACACCTTTTCATCTGGCTATTCAAGTTCGCGACATTGACGAGACGCGTGATTTTTACGGGGGCAAGATGGGGCTGGCCGAAGGGCGTAGCGACTCAGCATGGATCGACTTCAATCTGTTCGGCCATCAGTTGGTTACGCATCTGAATCCCGCCTTGGGGCGGGATGGTCGGGTGGCCAAGCATCATAATCCGGTCGATGACCATGCGGTTCCGGTGCCGCATTTTGGTGTGGTGCTGGAGGTCGATGTATGGAAGCAATTCGCGGATCGTGTCGCCAGCTTTGTGGACGAGTTCATCATCGAGCCCCATGTTCGTTTCAAGGGTCAACCGGGCGAACAGCACACGATGTTCTTCGAGGATCCCAGTGGGAACGCATTGGAATTCAAGGCGTTCGCGGACATCCAATCCCAACTATTCGCCATCGATTGATGCACATGATTTACCGAGCACTGCTGCCACTGCTTGTTCTCACCAGCCATCTTGCCGCCGCTGAACTGCAGTGGATCCGGGTCAGCGACGACGGAAAGAAGTTCGTCCGTGCGGAATCCGGCGCGCTCTTTATTCCGTGGGGTTTCAATTACGACCACGAAGGCGACGGCAAACTGCTCGAAGACTATTGGGATGACCAATGGCCCACCGTGGAAGCCGCCTTTGGTGAGATGAAAATGCTCGGCGCGAATGTGGTTCGCATTCATCTCCAGTTCGGACGGTTCATGGAAAGCCCGACGGAGCCGCGGCAACATGCACTCGACCAACTTGCCCGTCTGGTACTGTTGGCCGAGCAAACCGAGCTGTACCTCGACCTGACCGGACTGGGCTGTTACCACAAACAGGACGTGCCCGCCTGGTATGACAAGCTCAGCGAAGAAGACCGTTGGGCGGCACAAGCGGTGTTCTGGGAAGCGGTTGCGAAGACCTGTGCGGCAAGCCCCGCGATCTTTTGTTACGACCTGATGAACGAACCGGTCGTGCCCGGTGGCGACAAGCGGCGCGACGATTGGCTGGGACCGGGATTCGGCGGCAAGCACTTTGTGCAGTTCATCGCGCTGGATCGAAAGAACCGAAACAGGACGGATATCGCACGAGAATGGATCCGCCTGCTCGCCTCGGCGATCCGCAAGCACGATAAACAGCACTTGGTCACCGTCGGACTGGTCCCGTGGAGTTTGGATCGCCCGGGGATGACTTCGGGATTTGTTCCGGAGGCAATCGCCGACGAACTAGACTTTATCGCCATGCACATCTACCCGGAGTCGGGCAAACTGGGCGAGGCGGTCGAGACGGTCAAAGGATTTGCAGCGGTGGGTAAACCGGTCGTCATCGAAGAAACGTTCACGTTGAAGTGTGGCGCCGACGAGCTGGAACGGTTCATCGATCAATCTCGGCCCTACGCGACGGGCTGGATCGGATTCTATTGGGGAAAGACGCCGGATGAAATTCGCCCGGCCAAGACCATCCCTGAGGCACTGACGTTGGGTTGGCTGGAACTGTTTCAAAAGAAACGCGACGAGATCGTTGCAGACACGGAACCGTTTCTCGACAACGGCGTGACGGCGCATCGGGGAAATTCAGGAAGTTTTCCCGAGAATACGATGCCGGCGTTCCAGAGCGGGATCGATCTCGGAGCCGACTGGATCGAGTTGGACATCTTACGCACCCGAGACGGCCGGCTTGTTGTCATTCACGATCCAACCACCAAACGTGTCGGCGACCAAGACCGCGTGGTCGCTGAAACGACCTATGAACAGCTTTCAAAGATCGACGTGGCGACTGATTTTCGGCGACGGAACGACAAGAGCGTCGAGGAATGTCCGGTCCAACGGATTCCGCTGTTGAAAGAGGTGTTGCAGCAGGTCATGACGCAAAACCAGACTCGGGTTTCGATCCAGCCCAAGATGGATTGTGTCGCGGATGCCGTGGCGCTCGTCATTGAGATGAACGCCGAGCGATGGGTCGGGTTCAACGACGGAAACCTCGACTACATGGCCCATGTGAAACGACTCGCCCCGACGATCCCCGTGTTTTGGGATCGGGGCAAGCAGACGAACATCGACGAAGACATCGCGATCGCAAAGCAACACGGATTCGAAGCGTTGGTGGTCCATCACGAAGGCATCACGTCGGAGAAGGTTCAAAAGATCAAAGCGGCCGGGATCGCCGTCGGCGCGTGGACGGTCAATGACCCGGACACGATGAAACGCCTGCTCAAGCTCGGCGTCGAGCGGATCTACACCGACCATCCGCGATTGCTGCTTTCGTTGAGAGCGGACGGGCTTGTCGATTGAATCGGCCGATTGGCTCACACTTTCTTGCTCTTGGTTAGCGGCAGGACGCGAGCCCTCCGGTCTTTCACTTGCTCTTGGTTAGCGGCAGGGCGCGAGCCCTCCGGTCTTTCACGCTCTTGGTTAGCGGCAGGGCGCGAGCCCTCCGGTCTTTCACGCTGACTTCAGGCTGAGACCGGACGGCTCGCGCCGTTCCGCTAACACATCATCACTTCGCCGTCGCCCAGCCATGACCGTTGGGGATGATCGCCCTGCTGGCACGAACGTTGGGAATCTCGCTCAGCGGCGTCAAGGTCTGTTCCGACGCATCGTGCCGCATTGCCATTCGTTTGACAATGTCGCGGCTCAATCGTGGCTCAACTCGCTCAGTTTCAGCGGGAATTCTTTGACGACCTCTCCACTGTTGTCGATGCACTTGAACGTCATGACGGGATCGTCGCTGCGCAGGTCGAAATGGAGTTGCCCCCAAAAGTTGCCTTCATTGTAGGACCAGACGGCGTTTGGGAACGTCTGGTGTGTGTGTTGGTTCGTCACCTTCGCCGACACAAACTCATACAGCGGATAGCCTCGCGGACGTTCAATTTTCCAAATGTCCGAACGATGGCGATCTCCGGAGATCAGAATCACGCCATCAATTTTCCGGTCATTGATCAGATGAAAGATCTCGTCGCGTTCGTTCCGCGCCCAGGTACCGGCCCACGAATCCTTGCCGTCTTTGTCGGCACCGTCGGACCACATCGTTCCCGACGCGATCACTTTGAACTTGCCTTTCGCCTTGGCCAACCCATCGAGCAGCCATTGTTTCTGGTCCGGCCCCAACATGGTTCGGTCTTGCTTGTCGCGGTAGAAACGTCCGTCGGTCATGAAGAAGTCGACGTCTCCGAGTGAGAACGAATGCCACGTGCCTGGCATTTCCGGACCACCGCCGTAATGTGGATTGTTCCAATTCTGGGTGAAGACCTTCCAGTTGGGGCGTTTCCAGTCCGCTTTTAGACCAGAGCCGCCGGAGGAATCATTCATCGCCATGTCGTGGTCGTCCCAAACGGCATACATGCCAACGCCGGCAATCAGCTCGCGGTAGGCCGGGCTGAGGCAGCGACGGTAGTAGAATAAACGTTGGGCACCGCGGCGATTGACGACATCGATGTAAACGTTGTCACCGAGCCCCAAGTAGGCCAAGGGTCGCGATTGGGCCATGTTGCGCCACGCAAATTCATTCGGCGGGACGTAGCGTGATCCCGAGCCGAACGTCACGTGAAAGTCAACGGCTTGCCCCTTGTCCGGCGCCGTCCGGAATTTGAACGTCGGGGATTGGATCGTGCGGCCATCGATGTTGACCGAATAGGTGTAGTCGGTGAAGGGTTGCAAACCCGTTACCGTCATGACGGCCGTGAAGTCGTCTTCGGCCGCGGTCTGCACGCTTGCAGACGCCTGTTCCCCGACGTTAACTTGAACCCGTGCCGGCCCTGCGGTGCGAACCCAAAACTTCGCCGACGTCGGCTTAAGGTCGCCGAGCATGGGTCCGTTGAAAAGTTTCAAGTCGTGTTTTTCGACCAACTTGACGAACTCGGGTTCGCTCAACAGATCCGGCATCCCCCCCTCTGCCCCGAAACGCCCGGTTTGTCCTTTCGGGTCACTGCCGTACAGGGCGTCGATCAAGTAGGGATCCAGATCCAACATGACCGGATCCTGCTCGCCACCGGTCAGCGGTTCTTTTGCCCAAACAGACGTTCCTGCGGCAAGCAACAGCGTCCCGATGAACGGGGTGAGAAGCGTCATCCAAGGTTTCGTTTTCATTAGTTTTCCTTCTAGGTCGGGGCAAGGTGTCCGACATTCTAGGCCACCAAAGTGATTCGCGCTTGCCACCAGCCAGACGGCAGAATCGAAACGGCGAAAGTCGCTATGATGGCTGTCTGACGGGACCTGTTTTGCCTTATCCCCTAACCGACTCAAGGATCACCATGAGAAAGACCTGTTGCGCCGCGATCGTACTCTGTTTGCTAAGCACCGCCTCGCAAGGCGTTGGCGACGACCAGAACTGGTCTCAATGGCGGGGACCGGCAGGCAGTGGTGTCACGACGACCGAGCGAGTCGTCACGCAGTGGGGACCGGACCGAAACGTGAAATGGCGAATCGATTTGCCAGAACCCGGCAATTCGACGCCGATCGTCTGGGAAGACAAGGTGTTTTTCACCCAGCCGCTATCGGAGACGAACGAGCGAAGTTTGTTCTGCGTGGACCGCAACACCGGTCGCGAAATTTGGCGGCGCGGCGTGGTGGATGACCGTCCGGAAGCGTCGCACAAAACCAATCCGTATTGCTCCGCCTCACCGGTGACCGACGGAAAGCGGGTGATCGCCTGGTTCGGTTCGGCTGGATTGGTTTGCTGGGATCTTGCCGGCAACGAAATGTGGCGCCGCGACCTTGGTCCTCAAGAACACATGTGGGGTTACGGAACCTCCCCGATTCTGCACGACGACCTGTGCATTCTGGCGTTTGGTCCGGGAAACCATGAGTTTCTGCTCGCCGTCGACAAGACCAGCGGAGAAACTCGCTGGGTCGTGGACGCTCTGGATGACGCCGCCGAACGTGCGCTCAGCGGTCCAGAAAATGACGGCAATGCCAATGATTTCACGAGCGAAAAGCAACGCAGCGAACGGCTGCGTGGCGCGTGGAATACACCGATTCTGTTCGAGGTCGATGGCCACTGGGAACTGGTCGCCGTGTTGCCGCGGCGCGTGAGTGCATTTGACCCTTCGACCGGCGAACGGCTTTGGACCTGTGGCGGTGCTGCCCCCTTGGCGTACGCTTCGCCGATGGAATCCGACGGCGTCGTCGTTGCCCTGGGCGGCTACGGTGGTGCCTCACTCGCCGTCCGTGCCGGCGGTCGTGGCAACGTGACCCAAACCCATCGGCTGTGGCACAAACCGCGCGACAGCGGATGGTTGGGGACAGGCGTCGCCCATGAAGGTCTGATTTATATCTGCGGTATGAATGGCGTGCTGAGCTGCTTGGATGTCCAAACCGGCGAGCAGCTTTGGAAAGATCGCGCCGGCGGGGGTGGCACTTGGTCCAGCATCACCCAAGCCGCCGACGGACGAATGTTCCTGTTGACCAAATCCGGAACCACCACGGTCTTTCAGCCCGACGCCAAACAACTCACGCAACTCGCCGAGAATGAACTGAAGGAAACCACCAATGCGTCCGTCGTCTTGGCCGGCAGGGATGTTCTGATTCGCACCGACAAAGCCCTCTGGTGCATCGCCGAGCCGTCACCGTAACCACCTTCACTCCGATGGCGGCCCGGTGGATCGGGCTTCTCAGCAGGCCCAGCCACAGCGAGCAGATGTGCTACGACGCCGCACTGCGGACGAAGTCTGAGAGGACGACCAATTCAACGCGATTGAAGCAATGCTGATGGAATATCAATCGGTCGCCCAGTGAAGTGGGTGAAGCTCGGCCTGATTCACCCAACACACCGTGCCGACGAGACGCTTGCACAGCTCTTCGAACACGCGAAAAAAAAGATCGACATTCGAAGAGGTGAACACGAGCAAGCGTCTGTTCGGAAACAGTTGTGCTAGTTCGCACGTCGCTGTGACAACCTTGAAACGCGAACGCCTCGCGTTGCGTGTAAACAACGACCTCACGTTCGCGTCAGTCAAAGCTCATCCTCGCTGACGTCTACTCTTCGGAAGGATGGTATTTGAACGAAACCTTCACTTTGGTCCGATACGCAGTCACCTTTCCTTCGGAAATCTGCATATCCATTTGCGTGACTTCGCCGATCCTCATGTCTTTGAGGTGTTTGGATGCGACTTCGACCGCCGAAGCAGCGGCTTTTTCCCAGGAGTCGGGGCTCGTTCCTACCAACTCAATCACTTTGTACAGATGGTCGCTCATGATCGTCTCCTTTCACAGTACATCAATCGAAAACACTGACAACGCCACCGGCCTCAACAAGAGCAAGATCCGTACCGTCGGAAGCCTACGGTTCTGCCAGCGGAAAGAGAGCGTTGGGAGTGGCAGCGGCTGATCGCCGTGAGGTTCAAGCCGAAACACACCTGCCGTTTCTGTTCAATGCATCAGGCACACCATACGTGCCTTGGCATACGCCCAGTATCGGTCCGCGGTTGCACGCGACAGGTTTAAAGCCTCGGCGGCGTCTTGGTGGGTCAAGCCGCAGAAAACACGCAACTTGACCAATTCGGCTTTGACGGGATCTTCCTCTGCGAATCGGTCCAGACATTCGTGAATGGCGAGAATCTCGTCAGGCGGCAGCGGCAGCTCCACTGGAATCGGGCACAATTGCTCTCGGTCTCGTCCGCTGCCACGTTTTATCGTTTGCTTCGCCCGGGCGGAATCGACCAAAATCCGCCGCATCGTCTCCGCAGCCGCCCGTAAGAAATGCGACCGACTACTCCAGCCACTGATTTCATGCTCTCCCTGAAGTTTCAGATAGACCTCGTTGACCAGGGCGGTCGGCTGTAGCGTGTGATCGGGACGCTCCTGTCGAAGTTTGTGTTGTGCCATGTTGCGAAGTTCTTCATACAACGTCTGCAACAACTGGTCTGTTGAGTTGGCAGTTGGATTCATGGCTGAGCGGACACATCGAGTCTGAACAGAAGATCACTCAGCTGTAAGCATAGTCGCTCTTGGACACGACATGCAAGAAACGGAGGTCGAGCGGGGCACGCATCGCCCGACCCAGCCGTATTGAGCACTCAAGCGCAGCGATTCTCGTAGGAATCTGACTCGTACCCGATTCCCGGTGGTCCCGAAAAGAAATTGGAGTATTGCGCGTCGAACGAGCCAGGGAACGAAGGCGGGAACATCAAGTCAGTGTCCAGAGGGACGATCGAACCTGCCGCGACGGCTGTCGGACCGGAAAAGTGGCTGACGTCGTCAAACAGGATCGTGGTGGCCAAATCGCTCAGCGAGAGAGCCGCCCCCTGCCGATCCAACTGCACCGCGACGGTGAATGGCGTGCCGACCTCGATAAAAGAGAGGAGCCAGCAAGATGGCAAGCAGCGGCAAAGACGACGGCTCGGGGATCGCGACCGGTGCGGCGGCCAGGCCGGCGAGAAAGAGCCCCGTGTTGCCGATGGATGTGGCGTGCCCGGTTTGTAAATCGAACGAAAACAATTCTCCGCTGGCCGTCAGATACCCCGAACCGCCGGGACCGTTGGTCATCCCACCAATGCTGCCGGCTGGACGTGGCAATCCGGTCAATACCGAGACGGCGGCGCTATCCGGATCAATCGTCACTAAATCGTTTCCGCGGGCATCGATTCCCAGCAGTTGATTGCCGGACCAGGCGAGCCCGTTGATATCGACGTCGGCGGCGAATTCGGTCGTTGAGACAACTTCTCCCGTGTTCGGATTGATCCGCATCAACAACTCGGTCTCGCTGCCCTCCGCGGCGTAACCGTTCGTCGCATACAGCACGCCGCCCGGCGCGAATTGCAGCGCCCCCTCAAACACCGAATGGATCTGCGTCGGTCCGATCTCCGTGGACGTGCCGGTTGTGGGATCGACCCGGTACAGACCGGTCGGGCTGCCCAGTGCGGCAGAGAGGACCAGCAAATCTCCGCTCGCGGGATCGTATTCCAACCCGCCAACGATGCCGGTGTAGGTTCCCTGGCCGATCAAGGTACTGGAAGCATCCGACGTCGAGATTGAGTACAAATCGCCGTCAAAGGTGATTCCAAATACGGTTTCTGCCTTGGCGGACGGGACGGCGAACCACGCGGAAATCAGCAACAGGAAAAGATGGCGGTCAATCATGATCGGAATGAAGTTTGGTTGAATCGAAACGCCCCACTAGTCACGGCGAGAACACTCTCCCTGACGCCTCGCATTTTTTGAGATAAACTAAATATTTCCCCGCCCGAAAAATTACCAACGAACAAGCGTTGAACAATGCTCCGCCCATCAGAATGCCCGGCGATTCCTGCTTGAGGCACGTCAGCGGTCGAATCCGCCGAACTGGATGGAGGCGACCTCACGTTCGACGCACTCTTGTGGGCTGAGAATCGGTGATCGATGCGAATGAATTCTGTTGATGACGATTATTGGGAACTCTGCCGAATCGAAGACCCCGGGCAGCGGACACGAAGACTCGACCAACTGTGTGGCAACGATCTCGCACGGCGGAAACGTTTGGCGGATCTGCTCGCCCATCGCGAACGTGCGCAACGCTTGTTCGGGGGCTTGGATTCAGGGAATCGGGACCGCGTGCAGACAGCCACCGACAGCGATCCGCTAACGCAGACCACCGAGGGAGCGTTGGACGACACGCGGGACCAACGCCTCGTCGGCGAGATGGCGATCAACCAGATCGGGCCCTATGCGATCATTCGATTGGTCGGCCAGGGCGGCATGGGAAACGTTTTCAAGGCCCGGGATCCGGCCCTCGATCGTGAGCTGGCTCTCAAAGTTCCCCGCATCGAAGTGATGCTGTCGCCCGATGTCAAACGGAGATTTTTCCGCGAGGCACGGGCGGCGGCGCGGCTGGATCATCCCCACCTGGTTTCGATCCTGCAGGTCGGTGCAGACGGTCCTTTCCCCTTCATTGCAACCCAGTGGTGTGATCACGGCGATTTGGCCACTTGGATGCGGGCAAACCCGGGACCGCGTCCCCCTTGCGACGTCGCACTCTTCATGGCGGACGTCGCCGATGCGGTACAACATTGTCACGACCGTCAAATCGTGCATCTGGATCTAAAACCATCCAACATCCTATTGGTAGCCCGCGATGGCGGTTCACAGTCGGAGTCTTCAGTCGCCGGATTGTCCCCCAAGGTCACCGACTTCGGATTAGCGCGGCTGATGGACGTGCAGCTCGATCGAACCACCGACAGCATGTTTTTGGGCACGCCGTTGTACATGTCACCCGAGCAAGCAGAATGCAAACGAACACTGATCGGTCCCTGTAGTGACGTGTTCGCTTTAGGCGTGGTGCTGCACGAACTGTTGATCGGAGTGCGGCCGTTCGAGGGCGAGACGCTGACGGCAGTGTTGGACCGCATTCGTCAAGTGAACCCGGATTCGCAAGCCCAGCTCAAGCGATTGCCGCGTGATTTGCGAACGATCATCACCCGCTGCCTGCAGCGCGACCCGGCCGACCGCTACTCTTCGGCGTCGGCGCTGTCGGACGACTTGAGAAATTTTGCCGCGTCCCGACCGATTCAGGCCCGACCGGTCTCTCTTGCCAGGCGATTCTGGCTGTGGTGCAACCGCTCCGAACGGATCACCCAAGCGGGCGCGGTGACCATCGCGATCCAGCTTGCCGTTTTGGGCAACCTCTATGGGCACTTTCTACTCCTCGCCCTCGGCTATGAACTCAATTTTCAGATGGACAATTGGGAGTTTTTCGTCGAAGGCCTTCCGCTGGCGTTGTGCCTGCATCTGCCGTTATTAATCAATGGAGTGCGAACAATCCGTCATCGGCGCTGGAGTGTCGCGATCGGAACGACAGTCAGCGCCGTTTTCGTCGCCTCGATCGCCATGGTGTTGATCCGAGGCGAATCTGCCTTTTCGATGTATCTCAACAACCCCTTCGCAAGCTACGTCGCCCACCTGTTCATTCTCTGTCTGGCGACGATCCAATTCGCCGTCCACCTGGTGGCCATCCCCGCCGCCCGGGCATCTGCGTTGGTGTACAGGCTTTAGC
>NZ_JANZKV010000180.1:32438-33451 GCF_025060895.1 Stieleria sedimenti
GTTGAATGACCTGGGGGACGGTGGTGTCGGACCATCGCTCGAACTGCGCATCGTCGAAGGATTGGATTCAGCTCTCCCCGCAGTCTGTCATGGGGCTTGCCGATTGGTTTACCATCAGCGCAGCATTCGACGTCGTTTCACCGGAATCGTCCAGCGAACGTGACTACAGGTGAGTCGCTCGGCTGAGAATTTCGCTCGCTGCTACTTCCGGAGTCGCAGCTTGTCTCTTCCTATGAAGAGGCGACACGATCGCCTGCACCGGCGTAGCCGCTACGCCGGTGCATAAAGCGAACGCAGTACTTCGTCCGGAGGCCGCGTGAAAAGACCGTAGTAGATGTCGCTGGCACGGTGCCCATGACGCCGCGCTGTCTCTGCAACGCTCATCAGATCTGCCATCCGCTCACCACCTTCCCGACTTCGGCTGCCGAAGCAGATCTTGCGCAACACGACTAATGGGCGAATGGCACGTTCTGCAAGGTTGTTCGTCGGCGAAACTCGTGGGTCGTCGATGAACACCAACCACTCTGAGAGGTGACGAAGAATTCGCCCTTGAAGTTGGATCGCTTTTTCGTCTTCGACATCAGTCAACGAAAGGCGTTCCAATTCGTTTCGCAACCACAAGATCTCTGACTCAAGTGCAGCTCCTTTTAGCTTACCGGCTTTTCGTCGGCGGTGGAGGCGAGTACCGCGTTTGACGAATTGCTTGATATCTTCAAAGAACTGATAGTCGGCTGATTCCGGAGCAACGAGCTTTTGCCAATCACGCGAGGTTCGAGCAAGATGTGCCAAACATTTTTGCTTCGCGCCAGCGACCTGAGCATTGTAGCCACCGTAGCAGTCCGTTACCAAAGTGCCGCAAAAGTCAGGGCCAAGAACGTCGCGTGAAACGAACCCCGCACGCGTCGTTTCAAAAGTGAAATGGATGAACTGTTCGTTGCCGTGTACCCAGAAGTAGGCGCGATCGCCGTCTAAGGTCCAGTAGGTTTCATCCGTATAGACTGGCCCGTCAGTGC
>NZ_JANZKV010000181.1:0-19507 GCF_025060895.1 Stieleria sedimenti
TAACTTAGCGGTATTGGGGTAAAGCCTGCTCCGCAGGCGGACGGGGTCGGCAACGTACTTTTCGGGGACAGACCCCGAGAGATTGCCCAAGAAATTGCCAGCAAACGCTTCGGCGAGGGGTTAAGATTCTTCCATTAGCTTCGCTCAGCAGCGACGAGAGGCGGTGGAGACGATGAAACAGCATGCACGCACGAATCGGTTGCGATCGCGCGATCGGGGGCATCAGCGCCGACGTCGACTCTGCGGTGAGGTTTTGGAACGTCGGGATTTATTGGCCAGCGACTTCGGCGACGCGCCGGCACCCTACCCGACCACGTTGGCAGCCGATGGGGCACGGCACATCGCGACCGGACCTACGCTCGGTTTCTTGCGCGACTCCGAAGCCGACGGAGTTCCCTCCGTCGTCGCGCAGTCGGACGGGCCTGATGAAGACGGAATCACGATCGGAGGCTTTCGCGTCGGCGAGGTCGGGGCGACGCTGATCGTGAACGTTCAAGGTGGTCCGGCGAAGCTGGATGCCTGGATCGACTTCAACCGCAACGGTCGGTGGGACGGCGGATCGGAAAAGATCGCCTCCTCATTGTCGCTGGCGAGTGGCTTCAGTACCGTGAATTTTGATGTGCCCATCGACGCCAAGCCGGGACTGTCCTTTGCCCGCTTTCGATTGTCCACGGCGGGAGGACTCGGCGTTTCCGGTGAAGCGGCTGATGGCGAGGTGGAAGACTATCCGGTCTCGATCGGCGGACTTGTCGCGACAGACGTGGTGCTACCGCATGACGTGATCGGATCGAGCGGAACGCCTGAGATCGCTGGGTTCGTTGCAGCCGACATCGACGGTGATGGTGACGTGGATTTGATTGCAACGTCTCCCGCGACGAACCAGTTGCTGTACTTCGAAAATGACGGCAGCGAGCGGTTTGAGCAGCACGTGATTGACCAAATCAACGCGACCGAGATTGTTGCCAGTGACCTGGACCGGGACGGCGACACGGACATCGTGATCGCACAGGGTACGGGCGACCGAGTGGTTTCCTGGTACGAAAATGCTTCCCCCGGAGTCTTTGTGGCTCGTTCGATCAACACCAGACTCTCATCAGTCGGAGTGACCACATTAGACGTCGGCGACATCGATGGAGATGGCGATATTGACATCGCGTTTGGTGTACCGCGCGACGATAGCGTGTATTGGTTTGCCAACCGGGGTGACATGACCTTCGATTTCCGGTCGACGAGCACCTTTGGTTACATTGCAGACATGCCCCGCGACCTGACCCTCGTCGACTTTGAAGGCGACGGAGACCTGGACATTTTTGTCTCCGACGTGAAGCCCAATGACTCCACGGGAATTGTGTACTTTGAGAACCAGGGGACGTCGGGCTTTGGAATCGACAGCCTGGGCGGGATCGTCAATCGTACGTTTGTGTCGTTCGACGTCTCCGACATCGATGGTGACGGCGATCTCGACTTGCTGACGGGAGATTCCGCCGGCAAGATCGAGTGGTTCGAGAATCGCGGAACGGGCGTTTGGTCGAACGGCGGAACGATTCGATCGTCGGGCAATCCGGTCGGCAATGTCGAGAGCGGTGACCTGGATGGCGACGGTGATCTCGACTTGGCGGCGACATTGGTGGATGACGATCAAGTCGTTTGGTACCGCAACGATGGGAATGAAAACTTTACCGAAGTGTTGGTGCGGTCGATCGATGCACCGGATCCAATCTCCATCGTCGATCTCGATCAGGACGGTGATCTGGATGTTGTCAGTGCGGCCGCAGGGGACGACGGCTTCGTTTGGCATCGAAACATCAACTCACCCGACTTCGGAGACGCCCCGGCGCCTTTTCCGACTTCGATCGCGGACCGTGGCGCGTATCACGTTGCGACGGGACCCAGGCTGGGGGCGACTCGCGATGTCGAAACCGATGGCCAGCCGTCGCCCAACGCAGACGGCGATGGGGCTGATGAGGACGGCGTTTTGTTCGGCGACATCGAACCCGGGCAAATGGCCGGATTCAACATCGATCTGCAAAACGCATCAAGCGGGAAAGTCACCGCCTGGATCGACTGGGATGGCGACGGGATCTGGGAATCCGATGAGAGAATCCGTACCGGTGCCGATGTGATCCCCGGTCTGCAAACGTTCAACTACAACGTTCCCGCCGACGTCCAACCGGGCCGGCGGATGGCCCGCGTACGGCTCGCATCGGAGACCATCACCGACCCCACCGGCTACGCCGCCGACGGTGAAGTGGAGGACTATCAGGTTGCGATCGGCGGGGACGTCGAGGTCGTTCTGCCTGATTCGCTATCCAGCGACGTGTGGGTGGAACTCAATGGTAACGACCTGCAGGTGGTCAGCTACACCTTTCCGCCGCAGATTCTCTCGTCGACTCCCTTGGCTTCGACCCGCTCGTTGTCGATTCAAATGGGGACCTTCGACAACGGAACCTATCTCGGTAGCGTCTTCGTCGATTTCCGTGACGGCTTCTTTTCCCTTCCGGGTGGGATTCTTATCGAAGGGCAATGGTTGAACGGGCTACCACGAGACCATCAAGACGTTAGCATCATCGGCACGGGAGCCACCAACGCAATCTACAGAACAGAAGACCTTCCGCTGGGAAACGGTCGGATCGAAGTCGAGCAGGGCGGGATTCAGTCCGTGATTCGCATGAGGGAGATCAACGACGTTCAGATCAACCAGATGGTTCAGATCACGCTTGATGGCGATCTGGAGCTTCGATTTAATGAGCTGTTTCTGGATGCGGATAACCCCATCGAATTGGGGCCCGTGACCAAGTTTACAGGACGGCAGCTTGATACCATCCGTTCCACCAGTCCGATCGTGTTCGGCGGCGATTTGATCGTTGATGTCGTTTACCGCGGCGGAATCAAGGTGGGGGCCTTTGCCAATCTCTTTTCTGCCCCGAGCTATAGTGGTGACTTTGCGTCGAGGACGTACCAGGATCATCCGCTTGGGACCGAATGGGGGATTCGAACGGACGAAGAGCTTTTCTACACGCTGCAATTGTTCGACGTCGCCCAAGTCGGTGGTGTCGTCTTGAACAACGACCCCGATGGCAGTCAACGATCCACCGTGACCGAGGTCAACGTTGAAATCGAAGGTTACGTCGAGATCGATCCGGGGGCATTCCAAATCACGAAGCGTGGCAGCGATGGTGGCCCCGTCGATCACAGCGTCACGGTTGCGACGATCCAGGGAAATACAGTCGCCACGCTTGCGTTCAGCGGAGCGATGACGCGCGGCGCGAATCATGCACTGGTCGACGGCAACTATCACGTGACGATCGATCCCGCGAAAGTCCGTCGCCGTGGCAGCACCGTCATCCTCGATGGAGATGGCGATCAACTTTCGGGCGGAACGTTTGAATTTGGGGTCGCAGAAGCGGACGGTTTCTTTGCACTCTTTGGAGATAGCGACGGCGACCGCGACGTGGACGGTCAAGACTATGGCCGTTTCGGAATGACGTTCTTGAAACCCGAGAACGACCCATTATTCAACTCCATTTTCGACAGCGACGGAGACGGCGATATCGACGGTCAAGACTACGGCCGTTTCGGACAACGTTTCCTGACGACGCTCCCCTTTGATTGAGTTCGCCCGTGCCTCGACTCACTCGAGTTCACTGCGACCCCGGCCGGGGTCGATGGGAGGATTGATCGCGTGTCCCGGAGGTTGCGCTGCGCTGACCTCCGGCTACTCGCTGTGATCCCTCCGGGATACTCGGTTCGCTACCGCTCGCCTGTGGCACCAAACGGAGTGATACCTGGTTTGCGGCACGGCGTGAGCCTTCCCGGTCTTTCACGCGCCGCGGTCTACCCCGACGGGGTCCAAGCGATTAGCCGGAGGTGAGCGAAGCGACACCTCCGGATCTCTGGCGGTCCCCCTGCTGCGACCCCGAAGGGTGTCGAAGCAAATCGCGCTGGAGCCCTCAGACCCGGCCAGCCAATCCTCAGGCGAGTTCCCCGATCAACGCCTTTCGAAAGACGGACCGCCACACCACCTGCGGATTGATTCGCTGCGACCCCGGCCGGGGTCGATGGGAGGATTGATCGCGTGTCCCGGAGGTTGCGCTGCGCTGACCTCCGGCTACTTGCTTTGATCCCTTTCGGGAGAAGCAGGACAGGCCCCGGTTAGGCGATGGATTCGAAGGTGTCGGTTTCGGGGAGGGCCGGGATGGTGCCTTGACGTTCCATCTCGTTGGCTTGGTCGGCGATTTGGGCAAATCCGTCTCGAATCTGACCGAGGATCTTCTTGCCGGTCGCGTAGTCTTTGTCATCGAACTGGACCATCACGAAATGCAGCAGGCGTGCGATGTTGAAAGCGACTTCGTCCTCGTCGGGCTTGAGTCCCGCGTGAATCGTCATGATGGTTTTTCGCAGCGCCAACTCGTGCTTGCAGTAGAGCGTTCGGTCTCCCGCTGCGGCGGCAATTTCACAGGATTCGATTTCGCCGATCGCTCGATCGTAAAGCATCAGCAACAAGTCGACGCGTGTCCAGCCACGTTTGATACTCGTTCGTTGGTAGGTCTTGAGCAGATTCATTCACTATCCCCTGTGTGCAAATGCCGTATGAAAGTGCGGTGTAAAGGTATTACTTTTTGTTGTTGTTGCTGAAGTTGCCCAGCGAGGTTAATTGGGTTGAAATAAAGTTCCCGGTGGTCTGCAGTTCGTTGATGATGCTTTCCAGCGCCGTGAATTCCGCGATCAGGTACTCACGTTTGGATTCGGTCAGTTTTTCAACCTGTTCGATGGACTTGTCGATCGATGCGATTCTGGATTCGAACGTTTCGTTGACTGTTTTGAGCAGTCCGGTTTCGGCATCCAAGACGCTGCGGATGTAATCGTTCAGTCGCCCGGTGATCCCTTGCGTCACCGTGAGTTCGGCCTCGCTACCGGAATTGATCTGGGCGGCCGTGAGAGTGACTTCGACCCGCAAGTCGGCTGTGTTTTCATTATCCGGGTCGCCGGTGAGGATTCGTCCGATGCCTTTGGCGATTTCTTCGACGCCGTTGACCAGAAAGCGACCGGCCACGTTTTGGCCGGCATCGTTTTCGCTGCCGGTAAATCCGAGGATGGACGCCGCGGTTCCGTTCAAGCTGGAAATATTGGCAGCGGACCCGTAGGCCTCGGTGGTGATACTGAGTCGGTTGTCACTACCGACACTGACTTGGACTTGGTGGACGCCGAGGGTGGAGGAACTGTTGATGACCGATTCGAGGTGATCGGCCAATTCACTGGTGCTGTAAGTTCCGGGGGTCAGTGTCAGGGATTCGCTGACGATACTGTCGACGGTGATCTCGAAGCGGTTGTTGGTTCCATCGACAACGATGCTTGCTGCGGCGGCGTTGGTGGCGTTGACCAATGCCTGCTCGGCGGCTTGTGTGATGTCGACCTCGTAGGGCGTTTGAGACGGCTCGGTTCGTCCGGTGCCGCCGAGGAATCGGACACCGGAACTGGTGGAGACGGCATTGAGTCCGAACAGGTTTCGGATGTCTTTGGCGTCGATTCCGTCCAGTTCGCCGTTGAGGGCCTTGTCCAGTTTTTCTGAATCGATGGCCAGTTTGCCCTGCAAGTTCAGGTCGACACCGATTTCACTGAGTCGTGCCACGGCGGAATCGGGCACCGTTTCGGAAACGATGGTCAGCAGCTTGTTCTTGATGGTGCTGGCCGACCGATCGCCCAGCAGTGGGTTGCCGACTTCGGTCTCGGGGTTGTATTGCGATTGGGCATCGATGAATTCGATGATGGAGTTAAAATCGTCGACGAATCCTTGCACCGCTTCTTTCGCTGATTCGGTGTCGGCTTCGATATCGATCGTGATCACACCGCCAGGATCGGCCTTGTTGAGTTCCAGGGTGACATTTTCGATCAGGCCGTCAACGGTATTGGAATCGTATTCAGCCGAGATCGCGCCGATACCTGATCCGAGTTTGACGATCGCGTTGAGTGGCGGCTGAACGGCGGGGCCTGAAAAATCGGGCAGGACACCGGTCAGCGGATCTTGTGCGCTGGTGACGGTGATGGTGTTTGCCGCACCGGTTCGTTTTGAAGATAGCAGAATGCGATGGGAACCGGCGGCCTGGTCGAACACGATGCTCGCATTGATGTCTTCGACTTGCTCATTGATCGTGTTGACGAAGCCTTTCAGGGTATTGTTGCTGGCGTTGATATTGATCGTCTGTTCGGCTCGGTCGCCGACTTTGAATGTGATATCACCGCTGGCCATTTGGTCGGTGGTGGACGAGAAGCCTTGCGAGGCGACCTGGTGGGCGGTAGCGAGTTGTTCGACGCTAATTTGATAGTTGGACGCGATCGCGCCGCTTCCGGCGGTTGCGGTGACGACATCTTCGTTGGTGCTGGAGGCAACCCGCGCGTCAAAGACCGAGTTTGTGGCTCGGTTGAGTCGGCCCAGCGAGGACTGAAGCGTGACAAGTTGTGCCTCGATGCCTTTGAACGAAGTCTGTTTGGTGGCGACCTCGGCCTTGCGCGAGTTGAACTTGTCGATTTGTTGTTGCTGGAATCCGAGCAGGCTATCGATGATGCCGCTGGTGTCAAATCCAGAAACGATCCCGTCAATGTTGAACATCGTCAATTAACTCGTGGCGTAGTGTTGCCGCGTGGGCATTTCGAGCGTCAGGAAGCGGGCTCTCACGCTGCGGGTCGCGTCTGAAATCGGCAGCCCAAGAGCGCAGCACCCTGACGGGTTTCAGTCATCCAGGTTGATCACGTCGCGAGTCCGTTCTGGTCTCACCTCAGATTGCTCCATCGGAAACCTAGATTGCGTGCATCGTGATGTTGACGCAAAAGTCTGAACCGACGGTAAACCTTCACGTGTAATCCGAAGGACGGCTAAGGTTTAACTTCCATAAAAAAAGTCAGCGTACCCGCCGCGGTCACGCCGCCAGGTCGATTCGGCGGCGGGAGCGCGGAGAGTACGCTGACGCGGGCCACCGAGAGTGGAAGGGGTGGATTTCCAAACTCGGCGGTGAGTCTCAGTCCGGTCTGTCTTACTGAAGCAGCGACAGCACCGATTGCGACGTTTGGTTCGCACTGGAGAGAACCGAAGTTCCTGCTTGCACCAAGATTTGGTTGTTGGTGAATTTGGAGATTTCTTCGGCGAAGTCCGTGTCGCGAATCACCGATTCGGCGTTCACGGTGTTTTCCAGTGTCGATCGCATGTTGTTGGCGATCGATTCGAGCGTGTTCGATTGGAACGCACCCAGTTCGCCTCGCATGTTGGACAGTTCGTCGATCGATGCGTCGATCACCTTCAACGCGTCTTGAGCGTTGTCGAAGGAGGTGACGTCGATTTCGTTCAAGCTGTTGAACTTGGTTCCGGTCACGGCAACGCCCATGGCATCGGCGTTGACCGATTGGATCGAAATTTGGGCCGTCTGGTTTTGATTGGCACCGATCTGGAAGACCAGGGCGTTGTTCTGGATCGAAACGTTGCCCTGGGCACCGGTTTCGGTCAGCACCGCGTCGGCGGCCAATTCGCCGATGCGGACCACCGTGCCTTTGGACGAACCGGAAACGCTGGTGAGGGTGTTTCCCTTGCCGGAAGCGACAACACCGTCGATGGTACCTTCGATGTTGACACCTTGATCGGAATCGAGGGTCGTGCCGAAACCGGAGGACGTCCCTGCGGCAGCAGTATCGGAAACGACTTCGATTTCCGCTTCGGAACCGAATTCGATCGATCGTAGGCGGGTTCCACCGGAGACGTCTTCGGCGACGACACCGGTTTGGTCGGTGAATTCGTTGATCCGAGCGACCACGCCGGCTCGGCTCAGGCCCGAGTTCAGGGTGATGCTGACGCCGTTGACCGAGAGGACTTCGTCGGCGGCGAGGTTGCCGGTTTGCGAAGTACCCGCGGTGATGTTGGCTCGTTCACCTTGCGTGGTGATGGCGACGGCGTAGGTTCCGTCGCTGGTGTTGCTTCCGCCCTTGAGGAACGTGACATCGGTGTCGGATGTCGTACCGGTAACGCCGGCGGTTCCGTTGAGCAGTGCTTTTTCGCCGAACTGGGTGTTGGCGGCGATGCGGTTGATCGTGTCCAACGCGTTGTCGATTTCCGCTTGGTTGGCGGCAAAGGCGTCGGCGTCGTTGACGCCAGAGTTTGCCGAATCGAGTGCCAGCGAACGGACCTTGATCAGGATGCTGTTGATCTCGTTCAGAGCACCTTCAGCGGTTTGGACGACGGCCACAGCCTTTTCGGTGTTGTCGATGGCGGTTCGAAGTCCGGCGATTTGAGCACGTTGTTTCTCCGAAATCACGAGCGCAGCAGGACCGTCTGCACCCCGGTTGACTTTGAAACCCGTCGACAGTCGTTCGATCGACTTGTTCAACGCGTTCGAAGATCGGTTCAAATTGTTGCGGGCATTCAGAGCGCCGACGTTGTTGGTTATTGTTAAGCTCATTTCTCTTGCTAACTCTGGATTAGGGATTCAAAGAAACGTCCGTGACAATGAGTGCATCCGTGGCTCTTGCGTGTGAGGGAGGACCCCCCGCAAGATTACAAATCGAGAATCGACCTGGCCGTATCGACCGCAGCCTCTTTGGTCAGGTACTCGCCGCTTTGTATTTTCAGTTTGACTGCTTCCACCACGGACTCGCGCACATCAGCTGACTGCGTGAGGACCTGTGATAAATCGCGGATCGAATCGAGTTGAATCGGTGTCGAGGCCGCCGAAGACTGAGCCGCCGAAGCCTGGGTCGGCGATGACGTCTCACTCTGCTGGGCCGTCGACTGGGAATCGAGCCGCTTGTATTGAGCGGGCTGCGAATTTCCAATTGGGTTGATTCTCATTTTTCTCTCTCCGCAATGGGTGACTGAAATGGGTTGTCGAGAGGCCGGCGGCGAACTTGCGTATAAATTCTTCAAGCCGCAAAGCTTTTTTAGTCGATACAGTCGTAGCGAATGAAGGGACAATAGCGCATGTCCGGAATGCGCCAAATCCATCGCTTTTCCAAGCCCCATCCGGTTGATGCGGGCGACGTCTCATGCAGGATGCAACACGGTGTTTCGAGCGGAAGTCTTGTGGATTTCAGTGTTTCTGGCGATCGGTGCGGTCGGCGGGCTGGTCTACAATTGGCCCTCGGAACCCGGTGTGGACGTCGAGTCGCCGGTTGCCGTTGAACCGGCCCCGGCAGTCGGGGTTGTGGCCAACCCCGCCGCCAATCCCAGTGCAGACTCCAGTGCAGACCCCCGTGCAGACCTCGGTGCCGAACCGCCCGGCAGCGAAGGATCGGGAGCTGCAGAGCCCGCGATGGGGGAGAACCCTCAGGCGGCGCCGGCCGCGCCCGGTGCGGTCTCGGGGATCTGGAATGACGCCGGCCCGACGTCGCAGCGCAGCCAGCCGATCGACTTCGGTGTCCTCGAGTTGGGTGATCGCCTGTTGCTCGGCGGGAATTCGATCGGTGCCGTCAAGCACTACAGCAAGCTGTGGCAGCAAGCGAATCTGCCGGTCGACTGTGCCGTTCTAATTCGGCTGGGGTTGGCGTCTGAGTTGGCGGGATTACATCAGCAAGCCGAGAAGCATTACCACAGTGCCATCCGTGTTGCGAAGAAGGGCTCGGCGCAGCAATTGGTCAGCCTGTTGGGGTTGGCTCGGCTTTGGGAGCGTGAAGGTCAGTTGGGCGAAGCGATCTCGCTGTTGGGTGAGTTGTTTTTGGTCTACTCGCATGAAGCCTACCCGGTGATCATTCGGGAGTCGATTCATCAGCAATTGGCGGACTGCTTGCAGCGGCGACTGCTCGCCAGCCAGGTCGTCATCGAGGCGCTGCGCAAAGAGCCGATGGAGTACCATTGGTCCCCGGTGATGGTGGAGCCGATTCTTGAGCTGGCTGATTTCAAATCGCCCGCCGACCCGCCGGCGAATCCTGCGTCAGGGCTAAAGTTATTGCAGGACTATGACGGTGGCGTTTCGCTGATGCTTGTGCAGGCTCACTTGAAAGGCATCTCGGTCTTGGAGTTGATTTCAGAGCTGCAGCGGCTGTCCGGGTTGCAGGTCATTGTGACCGAGCAGGCCAAGTCTTCGTTGGTTGGGCGTTTGGCGGATGTTGATTCGCCGGTGATGCCCGTCTCGATGTTGTTGGATCACGCGTTGGAGCCGATGTCGTTGGCGTGGAGTCAGTCAGAGGGCGTGTTGACGATCATGGCGCGTGATGAGTTGACGTCCAAGGATCTGGCGTCCTTTGACTTGGCCCGTGCGCAGCGAATCTTGCGGCAGGTTCAATTGAGCCTGAACAAGGAGGAGGGGCTGGGGCATGCCAGCGGCGTCGAGCGTACCGCCGCAGCGATTATGAACGAAGGCAACAACGCTCGTCTGTCCGGCGGCTGGGATCTTGCTGTGGAAAAATATCGTTCGGCCCGTGATGTCGGTCCGGCTGATGAACTCAGTGCCAAGCTGTACTTCAACGAGGCATCGCTCTCGCTTGTCCGCGGCGAAAAACTCAACGCCTTGCATTCGAGTTACATGGCGCTCGATCAGACCTTGTCGGCGGAGCTTCAGGCTCAGGTCTATTCCATGATCGCGGACTTGGAGTTGGAGTTTGGTCAGTTGGAGAAGTCGATCACGGCGGCCTCGCGAGGATTGCGGCGGGCCGACGATCCGGCCGTGTTCGCACAGGCCGCAATGACACTTGCAAAAGCGTATTTGTTGACGGGGGATCCGTATTCTGCGAATGCCGTTCTGTTTGAATCGTCGGCTGGATTGGACGGAGGGTCGGTGGAGCGGTTGGCGAGTGTGTTTTCGTCGTTCGCGAGGTTTCAGCATGTCGGGCCAACGCTTGGGTTGCAGGATGAAGGCCAACGCGTGGTGTTGGCGCTGGCGGCGCTGCAGCCCGACGACGTGGTTTCGTATGCCGATGCGTTGATCGTTTCCAAGGCGTATTCGGCGGTCGGTTTGCGTTCCAATGCCATCGATCGATTGAACGAGGCCTTGGAGATCGCGCCGGCCGGTTATTGGAATGAGCGAATTCGGTTGCAACTGGCAGAGATGTACTATGCCTCGCAGGCGTTGGACAAAGCGAACGAGACGATTGAATCGTTCGGGACTGTTTCTGCAACACTGTTGCCCCGGGTGTTGTACCTGCACGCGTCGGTGCAGTTGGATTTAGGGAATCTGGAGCAAAGTGAAGCGATCTGTCGGCGGCTGTTGAGCATGGACATCGATCAGGAGATTCAGTCAAGCGCGCTGGAGAAGCTCGGTCAAACGTTGCAGCGATCGGGTGATCACTACGCTGCCGCCCTGTGTTTTGCGGGGCTGTTGCCCAAGTCAGAAGGGGCGGCGTCAGAGGCGGGCGGTGAAACGGCGGTGTCGCCATGAAAGTTCGAACACAACCATCAAAAGGCTGCGTCACCTTGATTGCAAAAGTATTTGGTAAAGGTCTGTTGGTGTTCCCGTTGGTCGCCATGTTGGGTCTGGCCGGGCCGGTGTGTGGTCAGGCGACCGAAGAAGACGCGCCGTCGCTGCGTTCGATGATGACCGGAAACTCGGCGAGTAAACAAGATGTCCAAGATCGTCTCGACGCCTTGATCAAGACCACCCAGGAGGCCCGGCTGGAACGTCAGTCGGCGGGCGAGCCAGAGGCGCAGCCAGCGTCCCAATCGGGGTGGCCAGGTGATCGGGTTTCCGGTGGCGACTTGGTCGATCGTGACGTCGCGGCCGATGGCTCAGAGGCCGGGGCGACGGCTGGTCGGTCAACCAGAAGCCTCTCTGAGATTCGCGAACGCATCCGAATTCTACAGCGGCTTCGTCGTGATCGAATGATGGCCGCGCCGACAGAACAAGCGTCCGCAATCCCTGGGGGGACCGCAGTGCCCACGCTGTCGGTTCCCGAGGGCGACGTGGTTCAAGCGGATCCGGTTCGTCGTCCCGGGGCGGCGGAAGAGGCTGGCTCGGCGATGTCATCGATCGACGACAGCTTGAACAATGCGGCTCCGGTGGACGATGCAACTGAAGAAGCTGCGCCCGAATCAGACAGGTCCGCCGAACGGATTCTGCCCAATCCGGTCAATGCCATGGCGCTCGGTGAAAGTCTCTACCGTACCGGAAATTATGAATCGGCGCTCAAGGCGTTTCGCTCCGTATCGGTCGATGCGCTTTCCCAGTCCGATCGCACTTGGCTGGATCTGCTGATCGCACTGTGCCAGCGTAAGCTCGGTCAGTTTGAAAAAGCTCAGGGAACGCTGCGAGAGATCGCCAATGAAGAGTCCACGGACTATCCCGTCAAAGCAGCCAAGTGGTGGCTCAAATACGCGGAGGCTGCGGATGGAACACAGGTGAAATTCAATCGCGTGTCAACAGAATTCGATGCCCTCCTGGAAAGGTCAGAAACCTATGTTAGCCCATGAAGAACAGACGCTGATCGACTACACCCTCAAGCTCAAACAGCAGTACCAATCTCTCAGCGAGATCGTGGATGCGATTGAACGCGAGCCCGGACGTGGTGTCGAGGCGATCAATGAGCAGATGAAGCAGATCAAGCAGACCGAGGATCTACTGCGACCGCTCCGCGAGCGTTATCAACAGGAACACGAGCAGGCCAGCGGGCAGATCAAGACCTTGACGGACGAGACCATCGACGTGGTCAAATCGTTGATGCCGAAGTTGGCCGGCCTGGAAAAAGCGTCGGTCGACTCACTGCGACGGCTGTTTCCCAAAATTCAAGGAAGTGTTCGCGCGGTGCAAATGCAAAACGCCTATCGGGGGAACAATCACGCCTAACGCGACCTTCGGGATTCGCATCGGGGCGTCTCAGGATGATTATCACTCAATCACCAAAAATCAAACAGCTGATCAAATTTGCTCAGCGAGCGGGGCGTTCGAGCGCCCCGGTGTTGCTGACCGGTGAAAGCGGTACAGGCAAGGAGCTGTTTGCCGAACTGATTCATCAGTCCAGTCCCAGGTCTTCCAAGTCCATGGTGACGGTCAACTGCGCCGCGCTGCCAGAGCATCTGCTCGAAAGTGAACTCTTTGGGCACGAGAAGGGAGCTTTCTCCGGCGCCGTCGCTGCGCGGCAAGGACGGTTCGAGTTGGCCAACGACGGCACGCTGATGCTGGACGAAGTCAGCGAGATACCGATCGCCTCTCAAGCGAAATTGCTGCGCGTTTTGGAATCGAAGCGATTTGAACGCGTCGGCAATAGCACGCCGATTGACCACGACGTGCGAATCATCGCGGCTTCCAACCGAGACCTTCAGCGCGAGATCGATGAGGGTAATTTTCGGTTAGATTTGTTTCATCGAATCAATGTGATTGAAATTGAGATTCCGCCACTGCGTGATCGAATCGGAGATATCCCGCCGTTGGCGATGCACTTCGTCGGACAATTTAAACACGAGGGCGAAGTCGAAATCGAAGGATTGGATGCGCCTGCGATGAAGGCGCTGGCCCGTCATGATTGGCCGGGGAACGTTCGCGAGCTACGCAATGTGATTCATCGGGCTTGCGTGTTGTCGGACGGTCCAAGAATCAGCGTCGAGCATCTGGGGCTGCCCGAGACGGCTGACTCCGTTGACCGGCGGGGCAGCCGCAACGTTCAAGCCGGCGTCACTGATCGTGCTTCAGAAGGCGAGGATCAACAAGCACCGCTGCCGGAGCGTTGGCTGCACACGCATTTGGAAGATGTCGAACGGCAGATCATTACCGCCGCCATTGACCGCTTCGGCAATCGACGTGTGGTTGCGGAAAAATTGGGCGTTTCGCCGCGGACGCTGACCAACAAAATCAAGCGATATCGCGAGAGTCCGGGCGACGGTCGCAAGGCAGCCTGAGGAAACAATTGCCTCCGGTGATGCAGGATTTGCCGTGCCGATGACTTGAGGAAATTTCAGAAATGACGGTTGATCATTCTGCGTAAATGACCCGCCGATAGGAAAGCTATTTTGAGCCTCTGACGAGTTTGGCACAGCGTTTGCCAAGTGTTCCGCGGACGTGTCTGCGGACTGAAACTCACCTCGAGGAAAAAATGGCAAACCTCTTTTTCGATTTCCCTTGCGCGACGTCTTGTTCCGATCAGGTGTCGGCTTCTCAGGCGAAGGGCAAGTCGGCAGATCCGGCCGAGGCGTCTGAGTCGTTCGAGTCGGTCGTAAAGAAGCTCTTGGCAAACGACGATCCTGACGCGCAGGCGGAGGCGTCTGCGGTTGCATCTGCGGTCGCAGCGGGTGGCCTTGCCGCTTCCGGCACCGAGCTTGTCGTGACCCAAGCAGCAGAGATTGATGGGGAGACTTCGAAGTGGCAAGACACTCAGTGGGCATCGACGAGCCTGGCGATCGGGACCGCGCAGCAGGTTTCGGTGGACGCGGTCGACCACACCAGCTTACAAAGTGATGCGATGGCTATGCCAGTCGATCCGTCGTTGGCACGGCAACTTGGACAGGCCGACGGTTCGTCACAGGCTGGTCATGGCGATGCGGCACTGGATGACATCGGTGTGTTCTCCTCGGCCGATGCGAGCGCTGAGCTTGAGACGCTGGCAGACGGCGTGTCGGTCGACGGCATCGAACCGCTGGGCGATGCTGATTCATCCGATGCCGGTCTCCCGTCGGAGGCTCGCCGCGACGCAACCGTGTCCGATTCGGATGGCATTGCAGAAGCCCTGTCCGCGGGAGCGGGAACACCGCAGGAAGCGAGCGGAAACGCGAATTCGGGTGAGCCGAATGAGCAATCCCAGACACCGGATGAATTCGCGTCCACTGAGACAGATCGTGGCAACGCTGAACCGGCGGTCTCACCGCCGGGGGGCGAACTGGTCGAGAATGCAGCGGCGGACACCGACACCGCCGAGTCACTGGAAGAACGCTTGGCATCAGGGCGGCTGGCGGATACAGCAGTGCCGACCAGCGGGGCGCCGGAGGGCTCGCCGGGGCGATCGGTCGCCGGTGGTGATGCGGCGGATGCCGGAGGACTTTCCGAATCCAGCGGCTCAGTTGCTGGATCGGCGGCGACTGAACAGGCCGTAGCGTCAAGCGAGACCTCGAACTCACGTTCGGCTGAAGCAGATCGTTTCGACAACGAACTCACATCGGACGGACGGGTCCCGGCGAACGATGCGGACTCCGCGATCGACGATGCGGTCACGATCGATCTCGCAGGACAAGATGCTCAACAACCGCTCGCGTCCGGGCTGGCGTCCGGCTCAGCCGGTGAAGCGGTCCATGAAGACGCTTCTGCAGTGGGAGCGATCCGACCGGTGACCAAACAGTCGGTCGAAGACTCGGAGTCGGTTGACGTGCAAGACGCTGGCGACCTGTCTGTCGATTTAGAAGTGCTTGAGTCTGTGTCGATCGAAACAGAAAGCCAACCGGAACTCGGTGGGCAACAATCTGGCGGCGGTGATTCGTTTGACCCGATGGTTTCGGGCGAACCGATCGATGTGACTCCGGACACGAGCGAACAGCCCTCGGTCGTGCCGATCGATTCTCCTTTCGATGCGGCGGCCGAAATGAGTGTCGAACAGGAAATCCTGGAGTCGCTTTCGTTGGAAGAATTCATTTCGCAGTCACCGGCATCACCGGAAGCCGTCAAGAAGACAGCGGAAGTGATTCACGATGCGATGCGGTCGAGTCTGCAGCTTGAAGGCCAGACCGTCCGCGTCGAGATTCATCCGGCCGAACTGGGAACATTGAAGATTCAGGTCACGCAGTCCGATCAAGCGATCGAAACACAAATCATCGCAACCGAATTCGTCACCAGCGAGTTATTGACCAGCCACCGCGACCAGTTGATGGAGGCCCTTTCCGACCTCGGGTTCGAAACATCCGACGTCAACATTTTTTACGAAGATCAATCGTCGACAGAATCGGAGAGCCGTCAGGCGCCCGCCGAGCATCGCTATCAATCGAAACCAGAAACGCAGTCCCAGGTGAGCCGAGCATCGGTTTCCGGCGGCGGCGTCAACATCGTGGCCTAAGGAGAGACAGATGGAAGGAATCAACTCGCAAACCGCTTCAATCGACTACTTTCAGTTATTGACCGTCCAGCTTCAGCACCAGGATCCGGTGGATCCTGTTGACCAAGAGGGATTGATCAATGATTTGACGCAGTTTTCCATCCTGGAAGGAATCGAGAATCTCAATGCATCATTCAACCAGTACATGCAGCTGCAGGAATTGACGCAGGGGGTCAACCTGATCGGCAAGTCCGTCGACTACCTCGATGAAGCATCGGGTTCGATCAAATCCGGTGTCGCGACCGACGTCTTCAACATCGATGACTCCATTCAAGTGCTCGTCGATGGTCAAACCGTTTCGCTGGATCAAATCGCACGCGTGGCCGAGGCCGCTTAGCAACGGGGAGGCCGAAGCTTCCGCCGAGCTCTTTTCTTGATTCACTTGCATTCCATTTCACCCAATCATCTACCATCTTTAGGGGCAACCTATGTCTAGATCTTTGATGACCGGCATCACCGGACTTCGCACTCATCAGCAAAAACTCGATGTCGTCGCCAACAACCTGGCCAACATGAACACGGTGGGATTCAAATCCCAATCGGCCGTGTTCAGCGACTTGATGTACAACGTCGCTCGGGGGGCGTCGGCGGCAACCGAGGACAGCGGAGGGATCAATCCGCAAGCGATCGGAACGGGGGTGCAGACCGCCCAGATCACGCGTAGTTTTACTCAGGGAACCTTGGAATCGACGTCTCAGATTTTCGACTTTGCGATTCAGGGCGAAGGCTTTTTTACGTTGGGCGGTCAAGCCAACGACAACGTGTACTCTCGCGCCGGAGCCTTCTCGCTGGATTCAAACGGTCGCCTGGTCGATCCGGCGACCGGATTTCTGGTGCAGCGTATGGGGGACGTCGGCGAAGGGACCGACGGTGGAGTCGCGTTTCAGGACATCGGCGAGAGCTACATCAACGTCCCGATCGGGGCGCCGATCGCCGGCGAAGCGAGCAGCATGGTCAACTTCACGGGCAACCTGCCGTCGAGTTCTTCGCCGCCGGTGGCCGAAGTGCTGCAGTCCTTCACCGGATTCTCCACCTCTTCCGGTGTGGCCGATGGAACCACGTTGCTGAATGATTTGACCATCAACACCACGGACTATGTCGCCGGCGACGTGATCGAAATATCCGGAACGAATCCCGATGGGACGCCCTTTTCCGTGAACTTGAACGCGGAAACCGCAACGCTTCAAGATCTGGTCGACTCGCTCAATACTGCGTTGACCGGCGCAACCGCTGCTCTGGCCGCCGACGGTACGCTTTCGGTCACTTCGGACACGACCGGAGAGGGTTTCCTCAGCCTGTTGCTTCGCGATGCGTCCGGCAACGTGGGGGGATCGAGTTTCTCTGCCAACTCAATGTTTCTCAGCACCCAGGGCAGCAATGGCGACACATTTGAGTTGTCCATGGAAGTGTTTGACGTGCGAGGCGAGAGCCACCGGATCAATTTCGACTTTTTGAAGGAGTCCGCAAATACCTGGTCGGTCACCGCCGACATTCGTGCCGAATCGGGGGTGTTGATCGATAACTCCGTGCTGAATCTGACGTTTAACGAAGACGGAAGTTACGGCCTGGCTGGGCTGACCGGAGTGGGGGACGCGAACATCGAAATCCAGTTCAACGGAATCACCGCACCACAAGAGATCGCGTTGGATTTCTCCGGGCTGAGCCATCTCGCGACGGATTTTTCGATCACGCAGATGCAAGACGGTATTCCGCCGGGGTCGCTGACCTCCGTTGCGGTTTCGACGACCGGTGAGCTGACCGGCTTGGCTTCCAACGGCCGAGCGATTCCGCTTGCCCAACTCGCCATCGCCACATTCAGCAATCCCAATGCACTCGACGCCGTGGGCAGCAACTACTTCAAGCAGTCGATGAGCAGTGGAGAGGCTTCGCTGGGAAGCGGCATGTCCGGTAACCGAGGGCAGATCATGGGAGGTCAGCTTGAGCGTTCCAATGTGGATATCGCCCAAGAGTTCACCCAATTGATCGTCGCCCAGCGTGGTTTTTCGGCTAACGCAAGGACGATCACCGTGTCGGACGAAATGCTGGAAGAGCTGACCAACATCATCCGTTAATCTGAGCGTGTTGAAGCACGCGGCGGATTGGATCTGTTAAAACGTCGATCACGCCAAGGGGCATTGAGCCTCTTGGCGTTGTTCGTTGCAACGGATCCGCTTAACGAAGTGTTAGCGGCAGGGCGCAAGGCCTCCGGTTCGTCTTCGTTCCCCGAACACCGGAGGGCTCGCGTCCTGCCGCTAAAAATGCTTCACAGCGTTGCCCACCCGGGCGCGTCCGCTGCTTACATGATGCCGCCGTGAGTCCGGATCGGAGTCAGGTGACTGGGCGAATCGAGGAACCAGAAACGTTCCCACTCGTCGATCACCGAACGCATGTCTTCGGAGGTGTAAAGCAATTGCTGGACGCGGCGTTCGGGACGCGGCGAATAGATCGGAAGAAAGCATCCGACGGAGCTGCTGACGCAGACAGCCAGCATGGTGAGTTGGAACAAGCGACGCATAGGACGTTCCTCCGTGAACGTTTTCAGTTGGGCCACGACCCCTGTGACGATCGATTAATCTTCGTCCCAGCGACCGGAAATCTTGTTGGACGGCGTGGTATCGGTTGGGGAAACCTGGGCACCGTTGTTCGCTTCGTCAACGCCACCTGACAGCTCGTCATGGTGAACGTCGAGTTCTGCGTCCTGAACCCTGACCTCCATGTACTTTCCAGGCTTAAAGGTGACGACGTACTTTTCCGGTACGATCACCTCGTCGCCTGTCCGGGGATTGCGCGCACGGCGTGCAGCCCTCGGTTTGACTTCAAAGACGCCAAAATTCCTCAGCTCGATTCGACCCTCGCGGACAAGCGTCTCGATAATCGAATCAAAGGTTTTCTGGACGATCTTCTTCGTCTGTTGTTGCGTTAGGCCTACTTCGTCAGAAATCGTTCGGACGATGTCTTTCTTGGTCACTCCCGACTCCTGCTGGCTCTCCGCCGACCCAAAATACGCTTGAGGGCGAATGATGTAACCCTTTGCAAGCTTTCAACTTAAAGGCCGAAGCATAGGGATGCCGGAGTCGGTCGTCAAGCCAACGCCCCCATCTGAACGGGGACGGATTTCTGGCAAAGCAGACCGCTCTTGGTATGAATGTCGGCATCTCCACACCGGATTCTTGAAGCATTCCGGATAACCGGAAATATTGTTGCGACTGGAGCTGCGGGCCCGGGGGGGATCGTCGAGCGATCTCTCGTTGCTCGTCGAGGGGGGACGCGGTATCGGATGTCGCGGGCGGCCTGTTGATGCGGTGAGCCGCGACGCGGAAGCGGACGGGCATTCTGGCGTTTCCCGTGACCGAAACTAGTGACCATACGGGTGCCGCGGAAAAGGGATCAGCCGCGGAAGATGGGGCAGGTACGAATGGCAAGGGCATAAGTAACAAGCGATTCAGCAACCGTTGGTGTCTAGTCTTTAGGCGATTCCCGGTCGCTGCTACGCAGCGACATTGGGCGGCTTAAGCCCAATACCGCTAAG
>NZ_JANZKV010000181.1:19515-37267 GCF_025060895.1 Stieleria sedimenti
CTTAGCGGTATTGGGCTTAAGCCTGCACACCAACACTTAAGCCCGTGTCATTCGTACCTGCCCCCTTTTTCGCTCGGCGCACCATACGACTCGACGAGATCAATGAGCCGCTGGCAAGTTCCGCTAAGTGTATGCGGGGTGTCTGCCAACGCCCCTAGCGCAGAGCGCTGTACAGGCTTCGCTTGCTGGCTTTGGGGATGGCAATCGGAGTCGGCTGGACGTCAAACGGGATCATGGCGACGTGATTGGCGGCGACGCCTTGGCGACCGGGGACACGTTTGGCGTGCGTTGCGTTGAGGGCGCTGTATTGTTGCATCAGCCGACGAATCTCCGGCTCATACTGAAATCCGCCGCCGGGCAATTCACGGCCGAGTGATTCAAAACTGCCGATGGTGACGACGGAGCGATCGCGATCGTGGTACTGGTAGGCTTCCTCGCCCTGCTTGCGAAGTTCTTTGACCATCTTGTCCGCTTGACGGGCAAATTTGGCCATCCGCTCTTCGCTCGGCTTGAATTTGTCCTGGTTCTTCGCGCCAAGAATCGTTCCGCAGGCGTTGAAGGTTCGCACCACGACGGTGAACTTGCCGTCGGCTTCCAGCAGGTTGTGGTCGGTACCTTCGTTGAGTTGTTTGACGAAGGAATCGACTTCGGGTTGTTGGAAGAACCCTTCGGGCAGCAGCGGATTTCGGGTGACGAAGGCGGCGGCCATTGGATTGCGGCCGCGGCCTTTACGGGATTTAAACAATTGCTCGCCGAACGCCTTGATCATTGACGCCGGGGATTCGGTGTTGTATTCGGCGGCGACGTCTGCGGGATCGCGAAACACATCGAGGTCCGCCGATTTAAGGCGTTCGAGGTCTTTCTCGATGCTTTCGTGATTGACCGAGTCGTATTCGCCGACCAGGACGGCATACGCCTGGTATTGGTGGGGGTTTGCATAGCGAGCGCGTCGGCCGGTCGCGTTGTCTTCGCCGGCGGTGCCGGTGAAATTGAATTCTTCCTTGTAGATGAATGCGGGCAATCGAAGTTCGCTGCGGATTTCGACGGCGGTTCGTTGGGCTCGGTCTTTGGCGTCTTCTCCAACAAAGGTCGTCGCGAGCAGGAGCCAGGGTCCATCCTCTTCGGTCAACACGAACGAGTCCGCTTCGTCGATCGGTTTTGATTTTCCGAACAGCCGCAACAAGCTCGGTGGGGCGGCCTGGGCGGGGGCGGCGGACAGCCCCGTGACAACGGCGGCGGTGCAAAACGCGGCAAACGAACGTCGGGAGGGACGCATCATCGGTAGGTTTCCCTGGATTATCGAGTCGATAGATCGTCAACTCGTCCCTAGGTAACAAATCCGACGTCGGGGGCGAAAGAGAGTTTTTGCGGGGGATGGCACCACGCGCCGCTCGCTTACGCGTCCCGCTGGGATATCGCATGTCAGCACGTGGCGTGAGCCAGTGGCGGGCGTCGGGATCGGGATTGCACGCCGCGCCGCTCGCTGACGCGTCCCGCTGGGGTGTCGCATGTCAGCACGTGGCGTGAGCCAGTGGCGGGCGTCGGGATCGGGATTGCACGCCGTGCCGCTCGCTGACGCGTCCCGCTGGGGTGGCGGGGTTGGCGGGATGTCGAACCATGATCACTGTTGCGCGCCTGGCTCTGACTACAACTTCGGCACGGGGCGTTTGGGCGCTTTTTTCAGCATCCGTTTTTGGTCGTCGCTGGCCGGCCGCGGGGGATTATTGTTGTTGCCCGGGTTGCGTCGTGGCGGCGGCGACAGATCGGTAAAGTCTTCGGTCCAGGTCCAACCGATCGGCACTTCCAGTTCTTTCTTGGCGAGCAATTCCCACGGTGTTCCGGGGTGCTCCTTGACGACGGTCTCGAGCAGCATTTTGGCCGTTTCGGCTTCGCGTTTCCATTTGCTGCCGACGGTTACCTCGTCGCTCGGCTCCAGGATCCAGGTGTTGTTTTTTTCTTTTTCGAACGACATGCCCAATTTTGCTTTGGCCAACATGGCATTGTACGTTTCCGTGCGGACTTTTTGGGCCAGGACGCGTCCCATGGCCAGATCGAATCCTGCCCGCCAACGCGGGCTCTCTTCTGACTCGCGGTACTTGATGCCCGGTTCGAGCGTCATCGCCATCCGTGCCAGGGGCTGCTCGAGTCGGGCCGCGTCTTGCTGTGCGCGGGTCAAGTCACCGGACAGTTGGGCCTGGTCGGTTCCGATGAAACGCAGCCTTGGGCGGCTGATTCCCGTGACCGGTTTGAGTTGGGCAGCGGTGACCAGGGCGCTGCGCAACGGGCTCGATTTGACTTTGGCAACGTAATCGCGTGGCGACAAATAGTCGGGGCGATAACGAGACATTGCGGTCGGGTCAAAGAAGTACTCCATGTCCGACGCGAACGCGGCCACATCACGCTTGTTGACTCGGCGGGAAACGTTGCGGTTGGGGTGGACGTTGAAATAGATCCCACCGGTTTCATAGCTCAGACGCGTCAACGCGTAGGGGCCGAAGCCGCTGTCGATCGTCGGCTCGTCTTCGAAGTTGGCGGTGAACGGTAATTGGACGCGCTCGGGCAAAAACGACTCGGGGCCTTGGTCGACCGATGCCCATTGCGGGGATTGGTCGTACTTGGGATCGGGATCGATGTACTTGACCAACGTTTCGCGGCGTCCGAAGGGGGCCGGGACGCCGATGATGTGAACCGGCATGCCGTATTTGCGGCAAATCTCGATCGTGTCTTCGACCTGCTGTTCGTCATCGCCACGCTCGTCCGTGACGACGATCAACAGCACGTTCCGCTGCGGTTCATTGCCGCCGCGGCTGACGCGTAGCGACTTGTACTGTTCGGCGGCGCTCTTGACTGCGGTAAAGACGCGTTCCATGCCGGACGAATCGGTTTCGATGTTGTCGACGATCTGTTTGATTTCGGCGACGTCTTCGGTAGGCGTCTCGGTGTAGAGCGTAATTTTTTCCCCGAACCCGATGACAGAATTGAGCAGCTGGGCGTCGTGGTTGATGCCACGTCGACGTTGTGCGGCCAGCTCTTTCTCGTCCTTCGCTTTTGCGTCAGTGACAATGCCCAACTCGTCATAGATCCGGTCGAACCGGTCGCGGATCTCTCTTCGTTGGCGGTGCAACGATCCGCTTTGGTCGAACAGCCAGACGACCAGTGTCGGACGCTCTTCCATCGATTGCAGGATTTCGAAGGTCAGACGATCGACGGCACCGGCCGCTCCGCTGGCCCCTTCACCGACGGTGCCTTTGCGGTCGGTCAGGCGGTCCATCGGGGCCATCGGTTGCGAGAAAATTCGATTGACTTCGATGTCGCCCAAGTCGCTTTTTTCCAGTTCGACGGGACTGGGGATTTCGGCGATTTCCGCGAACATTTCAGCCGACGCGTCCGCCATCTCGGCCTCGGCGGTGCTGTTGGCGCCGATCGCGATCTCCGGCATGTCGCTGAAAACAACCTCTTCCACCAGCGGTTCGGATTCGGTTTCCACCGGGGGCGAAACGATCACCACCGCTTCTTCGTCTTTGAAAACGGCGCTGGGCGCGATCGCCAGGGAGACAATGATCAAGAGATGCACGGCCATGCTGCCAATCAGCGCGGCGGACTCGTCCGTCTGCAGAACCGGTTCCTCTTCCAACTCCTCCTCGTCCCAGGCATCGACCTCTTCCAAGTCCTGATCCCCCAGATCGATAGCGTCGACGGGACGCTCCGGAAACTCGGCCGAACCGGTGCTGGGAAATTCAGTGGTACTCATGCTAACATCCGATCCTGGAAAACGTGCACAGAGGGACTGAGCGAAGCACCGCAAAGCGGGCCGGGCGAACGGGGGAAGCATTGCCGTCGTGATCGCTGCCTAGACAGTGTCGCTGAGCTTTCACAAACTTTCAACGTAGAAACGACTTTAGGGCCACCTGTTCACCTGAACTCTATTTGAACGAACGCCGATCTCGCACATTTTGTACCCAAAACGACTCTAGTGGGGGGGCAGGCTGTGCAACGCCCGGGATCGCTGGAAACGCCGGCTACGAGAGGAAAATTTGTGACGCAACGATTGATCGCGATCGGAGACATTCATGGTTGTCGCACCGCCCTGGAGACAGTGTTGGATGCGATTGATCCGACCGGCGAGGACATCATCGTCACGCTGGGAGACTACATCGATCGGGGGCCCGATTCTCGCGGGGTGATCGACACCCTGATTCGACTCGCGGATCGCTCTCAGTTGGTCGGCGTGCTGGGCAACCACGAAGAAATGATGCTGGAGGTCCTGCATCACGGCGGCTCTCACCACGCTTGGTTGCGTTACGGCGGTGTGGAGACGTTGGAAAGCTATGGCTTCGACGGCGATCTGGATTTTCTGCCGCCCGAACACCAACAGTTTCTCGAATCGCTAGGCGATTTTTATCTCTCCGGAGACTTCTTTTTCACCCATGCCGCCTACGATCCTGAGCTGCCATTGGAAGAACAAGCGATCGAAATGCTGCGATGGTATTCGCTGACCAATGGGATTCCGCCCCAGCATCAAAGCGGCAAGACGGCGGTGGTCGGACACACCGCCAACCGAGACGGAGAGATTCTCGACTCCGGCCACCTGATTTGCCTGGACACCTATTGTTATGGCGGTGGCTGGTTGACGGCGATGGATGTCAACACCCGGCAGGTCTGGCAAGCAAATGAAAAAGGGGAGCTGCGGCAGTAAACGCTATCGCAGCAAGCACGATCGACGACGACGCTGAAGGGCCACGCCGCAGGTGGCGAGCATCAGGATCGTTGCCGCAGCGGGTTCTGGAATGGCGACCGCACCCACCGTCACGACACCCGGCGTGAAGCTGAAATCGATCTCGTCGCCGGAGGCTTGCGCGAAGAATGATTCCGGTCGCACGCTCACGCCATATTGGTCACCCGCGGTTGCCGCCGCCGATGCCCCGCCGAGAAAATGCGCCAGGTCGACGCTCGCGAGTAGGTGACCGCCGGTGACCGACGTGTTGGAAAAATCCGCAGTGCCATCGCTGACAATGATCTCGACGGGCGACGAGACAATTGTCGCATCGAACCCGTTGATGAGGGAATCACTGTTGCCCACAAAGATGTAGTCGGCGCTCTGAAGAAACGTTTCCGATTGTGGATCGACGAAAACCAACGAACTGCCCGCAGCGGCGCTCATCGGTGTGATCTCCAAGATCAACTCAAATTCAGCCAAATTCTGCGGCGGTGCATCGCTGGCGAGCCCTATATCCAACAACAGGTTGCCGCCCGGATCGACCGTTCCGCTACCGATCGAGATTTCAAAATCGGCCTTCGCGGGGGCGACCGCCAACAGCAACACGGTCGAAACGGCAATCAGCAATCGGTCAATTGCGGTGGACGTGGGCATCGGTGGTGGTCCGGGAAGAGCGTGTGGGATTGCCCGGTGCGACGGGAGAATCAGGGGCGTGTTCACGCAGTAGAATAGTTAGAAACCGAACCTGGATCGAACACTTTCCCGGACCGTCGCGATTTTTGCACCGTTGCCCCCGTTGTGATCGCGTTGATCTTTCGTCCCAATCACAATGTCAATGAATCCCAGCAATGACCCGACCGACGCGGATTGGAAACAGCCACGCATGACTTTAAACCTGATTCCCCGCCGGATGGTTGATTGCCCCCCGGATATCGCCAAGCGGAAATTGTTTCGCCACGTCGCGATCGCATCGGTCTTGTCCATGGCCGTGCTCGGTCTTGCCGACGCGGTTCATGCAGGGATGAGTAGCGAAAATGTGGTGGTGGTGGTCAACGGTGATTCCATGGTCTCACGGACCGTCGCCAACTATTACGTGGATGCAAGGAAGATCCCGACGAAGAACGTGGTCGTGCTGCGCGACGTCCCCGGCGGCCTTCATGTCGAACTGGAGGCGTTTCGCGATCAGATTCTCAAACCGCTGCTGGCCGAGATTGATGCGCGCGGTCTTTCGCCCGTCGCCCGTGTGATCGCCTACTCGGCGGGCTTTCCGACCGCCGTCAAGATCTCGTCGCATCGCGACAAGCTCACCGATCCGACGGCGAAAAAGTACCAGTTGCCGGTCGCCTCGATCACGGGCCTGACCTATTTCTATCGCTATGTCTTGGCCGACGATCCGGGATACCTGAGTTTTGCGTCCAACCTGTATGCGCGTGGCAAATTCGAGCGGCACTTTCTGAACCCCTTTGCCGGAGAGAAAAAGTCCGAGTTTGAAGCCGCCATGAAACTGCTCGAGGAAGAAAAGTACGCCGAATCGGCAGAGATTTGGAGGAAGCTGCACCAGGGGCACCCGAAGACGATGCCCGCGCTGGCGCTTCGCGCCGCCGAAGCGTATTCACTCGACGGGCAAGCGGAACCGGCGGTGGAAATGATTCGCGCGGCGCTCAAAGCCGGCTGGCGATCGTCCGGTTATTTGACCGAGACGCCGGCGCTGGAAAAACATCTCGGCGATCCGAAGATTCAAACAGCGCTGCCGTATCTCGACGATAGTCCGATCGCTTGGCAGGGGCCACAAGCGTTTTCGTCGAGCGTCGGATGGACGTTGACCGGCAGCCCGGTGGAAATCAAAGACGGTGGGATCCCCTATCTGTGCGCCTGTTCGTTGGCCGTCGTGCATCCAAATGGTTCCACACTCAGCGATGCCGTTCGGATCCTGTTGCGCGCCGGCAAGGGCGATCGTACGTTTCCCCGAGGTCGCTTCGCGTTTAGCACCACCGGAGATGTTCGATCAAAAACCAGGTTTCCGGGCGTCGCCGAGACGATCGTCTATCTGCAGGAAAACGGGTTCGAGACCGAAGTGTTCAATGCCGTCGTTCCATATAAACAGGGCGCGATCGTGGGTTTGATGCTCGGCACTTCGACGGCCGATGTGATGGGAAAGCCATGGATTCTGGTGCGCGGTTCGATCGCCGAGAATTTGACCAGTTTCGGCGGGGCCTTCGACATCGGATCCCAAACCAAATTGACGGCGTTCCTCAGCGCCGGCGCCGCGATGTCTAGCGGTGCGGTCGCCGAGCCCTATTCGCTGCAGTACAAGTTTCCCACACCCATGCTTTATGGGTACTACGCTCGCGGGCTTTCGGCGATCGAGTCCTTTTATCAGTCCGTCGCGTCACCCTATCAATTGCTGATCGTGGGCGATCCGCTCGCACAGCCGTTTGCAAAAGCGCCCGATGAACTGGTGGAATCACGTTTTGTCACCGACGGCAAAAGGCGGTTGAACATCTCACGTCGTTCGCTGCGATTAAAAGTCCCCAAGTCGCGTCCCGCTTCATTGGAGCTTTCGATCGATGATCGGCTGTTTCAAGTCGTTCCGCTGACCGGGGCCGTCGATGTTCAAACCGTTGACATCAATTGGCCCGAAGGCACGTCCGGGATCTACGACGTCCGTGCAACGTTGACCGGGCTCGATCGTACCGAACCTCGCGTCACGTTTGTGTCGGAAGTCGACGTTCAAGGCGATCACCCCGCACCGACGGCCACCGTCACCAAACCGCGCGGCCAGGCGGACGGGTTCGGCAATGACGGCAGCAATGCGACACCGATTGAAGTCAGCCTGAAATGTCCCGGGGCTGACCGAATCGAGCTCCATCATCTCGGTCAAAGCGTCGCGAACGTGGAGGCCGAGGAGGGCACGGTGACGGTGGAAACCAAGGCTCTCGGCGGTGGCCCGTTGCGGTTTCGTCCGATCGCGTTTTTTGGCGAAACGAAAGTCCGTGGCAAGACGCTGATCAATCAGGTGGACGCACTCAAATAGTTCTCCACCTCTGTCCGGATCTCCGCCTGTACTTCCTCGGGCGAACGAGCGGCGTTGATCACGGCGGTGAATGGACTCGCTCGGGGCAATTCGGCCAAGAACGATTGGCGGACCAACTCCATGTATTCCGCCCCGCGTGACTCCATGCGGTCCGCGGGCCCTTCGATCCGGCGCATCGCTTGTTCAGCCGGCATGTCCAGCAACAGCGTCAAATCGGGGCGGACGCCCCCGTTGGCCAGCCCTCCCATTTGCCAGAGCAAGTCCGGGGAAACCCCCGTCAGACCATCACTGACACTTTGGTAGACCACATTGGCCAACAAAAAACGATCACTAATCACGCTTTTTCCGGAGGCGAGCGTCGGTCGAATGGTCGTTTCAACCATCTCGCAGCGGCTGGCCATGAACAGCATCGCTTCGGTTCGTCGATGCATGGTCAGCCGGCTTTCGAGCAACAAAGCCCGCAAACGTCGGCCAATTTCCGAACTTCCTGGGTCGCGCGTCGTAATGAACTCCATGCCGAGTTCCCGCAGCAGACGCTCCAGCCCTTGGATTTGCGTGGATTTGCCGACGCCGTCGATCCCGTCGATGGCGATAAAGTGACCTGTTTTGGGGGGCATTGAGACTTGTTTTGAAACGTAAAAGGGAAATCAATTCACGATGCGATTCGACTGGATGAAGCCGGTTTTCGGTAGGGGAAGTTGGCTGAGGTTGTCGAAATGCCGCTTTCTGCCACCTGCGGCGTCTCGATCGATGGCCAGCGAGAGTGGTTTTGGGTTTTTTAAGCTTGATTAATGGCCTTAGAAGGGGTAGGTTCTTCCCCTTGCAGCCCTTTTCAACGGATTTCTCTCTTCAGGAATGGCTGATGAGTACAAACAGTCTTGTTCGCTTCACACGGTCTTGTCCTACCTGTGGCCGGCGAATTCAGATCCGTGGCTCTTTGCTCGGTCGTGTCGTCGCCTGCCGTCATTGCAATGCGGAGTTTGTGGCGTCGGCGTCGGACGATGCAACCGGCTGTATCGATGACGCGCAGCGGTTGATGGATCGTGTGGAGTCGGTGCTGTCACGGAGTCAGCCCCCGATGATCGACACCCCCGCGTCGACTCCCACGCCCGCCTCGACCACCACGCCCGCCAGCTGAGGTGTGTTGGCCCTCTTTTTGTTCCGCCATTTCGTCCGGGCGTCTGCCGTGAACGACGGAGCTCGGCAATGGGCAATGCTGAACGCTTAGAGAGTCGATCTAGAAAGACGAATCGGAGAAACGGCTTCTGCTTCGCAACCGATCACTCCCGGGGAGACGCAAGTCGTTGACGATCAAGAGGTACCGCCGTTCGCGTTGATCGGTGCGTCCGCCCGAGGGAACGCTGTTGAAGTGTAGTGGGCGACCATCTCGCGCACCGATTCGGCGACCGTCTCGCGGAACTCCGCCGGCTCGATGACCTCCGCATCTGCGCCCAGGGAGAGAACTTTGGGCAGAATTTCCCGCGGGTGAGCGGCCGGGACGGTCAGCATGGTCTGGTCGTCGCCCAAGTCTTCCAACGATTGTTCCGGGTGCCAGGGGTCTTCGCGAAGGTAGGCGGCGCTCCGTTTTCCCAAGCGTATTTTGACCAGTGTCGGGGTATCTCCGGAGAAGATTCCGATGCTGCTGCCCAGGTACTTCGACAAGTCGATCTTTGGGTCAGGCTTGAAGTACTCGTCCAGTAGCGTGGCGTGATGAAATCGATCCAGTTTCCAATTCCGTAAACGTTGGCTGTTGTCCGGTTGGTCGGTCGTTGTCGTGCCCGGGACCGCTGCCACGATGTAGATGCTGCTCTGATAGACGGCCAAACCGTAGGGTTCGATTTTTCGAGTCGACACCGGTTTGCCGATCGATTCGTATTCGATTTCGACGAGCCGATGTTCCAGGATCGCGCGGTTAATCGTCTTCAGCATCCCTTCTTGGCGCTCGTACGATTTGCTGGGCGAGCCGAACACGTGCAGGGCGGCACGGTACCGCGCGTAATGGTCGAAGACACCGTTGGGCACCGCTTCTTGGACTTTGTTCCAGAAGGTCTCGATGCCACGCCAGTATTGGGTGCCCATCAGCGGATAGAGCAGTTCGCGTCCGATCGATAGGGCGATCAATTCGGTCGCCGAAATGCCGATCTCGTGGACGTCGGTGGTGTTTTGGCCCAATTTGAACACGCGACCGCGTTGGACGGTTTCTGATTGGATATCAAAGCCCGCAGCTTGCAGCGCTTCCAGATCGCGGCGGACCGTTCGCTCGTGCAGTTTGGTCAGACCCAAGTCCGCGACCAAATCGCCTCGCAACTCCTCCAGCGTGCGACCGAAACGCGACAATTCGAGCAGTTGGAGCAACTTGTGTTGGCGAATGAGCTGTTCATTGCGTGCCATCTGGGATTCGTCTCCTTACGAGTCGCGACCAAAACAGAACACGAGTCCTGCCGCTCGTGAAGCCCCGGTGTCGAGACGGGGTGGCCGGATTCTACGCGTCACCGCGGCAGCAGAGCAGTGGTGTGCCACTCGATGGATCAAAAAACGATCCCATTTCTCGCGTCGCTCCCAAATCACCGGGTCTGTCCCCGCAGTGTACGGGTCTGCACAACGGGGTCGGTCTGCACAACGGGGTCTGTCCCCATTTGGGAAATAGGACGGATGGGACGAATAGGACCCATACGTCGTCTAGGTCCCATTGGTCCCATTTGCCATAGTGTGCACACCCGGGGTCTGTCCCCACGCGGGGAATAGGACGGATGGGACGAATAGGACCCATAAGTCGTCTAGGTCCCATTGGTCCCATTTACCCTCGGACGTTCGGGGTCTGTCCCCCGACGCGGTGTGGCCCGGCCGCTTGGGGCACATCCCTGTGGGGGTGGGCGGCGATTTCGCGATCGTCGGGGATGTTCCCAAAATCAGGTGATTGCATCATCATGCGGGTTCAGACATTTCGTTCTTTTAACTTTGCCAACCCATGCCTCTCGATCCAGATTTTGAGACCGCCCTGAAGAATCATGCCGTCGAACTCGATGGCAACGTCGCTGCTCGATTGCAGGCCTATGCGGAGGCGATGTGGAGCTGGAACGAAAAACTGAATCTGACCCGTCACACGACGTGGGACCTGTTTGTCGGTCGTGATTTGCGAGATTGCCTCCAACTGGCACCCATCCTCGATTCGGGCGAAGAAGTCTTGGATCTCGGCAGCGGCAATGGCGTGCCGGGGATCCCACTGGCGATCCTGCGACCGGACATCGACGTCTCGTTGGCCGAATCGGTTGCCAAGCGAGCGAGCGTGCTGGGCGAATTGATTGCCGACCTCGATCTGCCGGTACCCGTCTATTCGGCGCGGGGTGAGGATCTGTTGGAGGACTTCCGCTTCAGCAGTTTGGTTTGCCGCGCCGTGGGAAGCATCTCGAAACTCTGCCGCTGGATCGAGCCCCATTGGAGCAACGTCGACCGCATGCTGCTGATCAAAGGGCCCAAATGGATCGAGGAACGTTCCGAAGCACGACATCAGGGCTTGATGGGCAATTTGCAGTTGCGGAAGGTTGCGTCCTATCCGCTCGGTGACGAAAGCGAAGAAGAGCAAGGCGCCATCGTCCAGATTTGGCCCAAGGGGCGTGACCTGCCGATGAAAATCAGCTGACCGGCAATCAGCTCACTAGCGCAGCCACCGGCTGGAAGCCTCTGCCACGTTCCGAATTCTGCCGGTCGCTCACACGTAGTTCGGCGTCGGCGGACGGTAGTCACCCAGATCGATTGACTTGAACCAATCGATCGTTTGTCGCAACCCATCGGCGAGCTTGATTTTGGGTTCCCAGCCGAGTTCTTGCTTGGCCAGCGTAATATCCGGCCGCCGACGCGTCGGATCGTCTGCCGGAAGTGGTTTTTGAACCAATTTGCTCGCCGACCCGGAAATCTCGATGACCTGTTCGGCCAATTCGCGAATCGTGAATTCGTCCGGATTGCCGATGTTGACCGGTCCGACGAAATCGTCGTGATTCATCATTGCGATGATCGCGTTGACCAAGTCGTCGCGAAAACAAAACGAGCGAGTTTGAGAGCCGTCGCCGAAGATCGTGATGTCTTCGCCGACCAACGCTTGACGAATGAAGTTTGAAACGACGCGTCCGTCAAAGGGGTGCATCCGGGGGCCGTAGGTGTTAAAAATCCGCACGATGCGGACGTCAACACCGTTGCTGCGGTGATAATCCATGAACAGGGTCTCGGCCGCACGTTTGCCTTCGTCATAACAGGCACGAATCCCGATCGGGTTGACGCTGCCGCGATACGATTCCACCTGCGGGTGGACTTCGGGGTCGCCGTAGACCTCGCTGGTGCTGGCTTGCAAGATCCGTGCGCCACAGCGTTTGGCGATGCCCAGCATGTTGATCGCCCCCATCACGCTGGTCTTCATCGTCTTGATCGGGTTGTACTGGTAATGCCCGGGAGCGGCCGGGCAGGCCATGTTGTAGATCTGGTCGACTTCCAAAAACACCGGCAGGGTGATGTCGTGACGGATCAGCTCAAAATTGGGCAAGTCGAGCAGATGCGCAACGTTCGTCTTCTGGCTGGTAAAAAAATTGTCCAAACAGATGACATCGTGGCCCTGTTCGACCAAACGTTCGCACAGGTAGGAGCCCAAGAATCCGGCACCGCCGGTGACAAGAATGCGTTGAATCATGTGTCGGATGGGTAAGTCGTTGAGAATCGCTCGCCCGTCCACTCGCTCGGTGAGAGAATGAACGGTTGAATCGGCCGCCGCGGATGGACCGACATCGTATCGAAACCTGCGTTTCGGCACGACCGCCATCGCGACACTTTCGCTGCGATCCGCTGCTACGTCAGACTGGAAGGCTTCTTGACGCGGAAAATGCGACCTGATCTTCCGTTACGGGTCGATCAGTCGGTTGTCGATCAACCGCGTCGAGCCGACTTTGGCCGCGATCAGCGCGACGGCTCGGTCATGGATCAGCGGGATCGGTTGCAAGGTCTGTGAATCGACCAGTTTGGCATAATCGATCGAGTCGACGCCCTGTTCAGGTCCGTCGGCCGACAACGTCGCCTGCATGATTCGTTCGATTTCGGCGGCATCGCGTTGGCCGTCGCGGACCGCCTGCTCGGCAGCATCAAGTGCCGCGAAAAGACGTAGCGCTCGGATTCGTTCTTCGGCGTTCAGGTAGCGATTGCGGCTACTCATGGCCAGTCCATCGGTTTCGCGAACGGTGGGACAGGCAACGATCTCAATCGGGACATTCAGATCTCGGACCATCGCCCGGATCACGCACAGTTGCTGATAGTCTTTCTGGCCAAAAAACGCGTGCGTGGTCGGAAGAATGTGAAACAGTTTCAGCACGACCGTGGCGACGCCTTGAAAGTGCGTCGGTCGGAACTCGCCTTCGAGTGATTGGGCGACACTGGGCGGCTGGACCGACGTGCTGAATCCCGGCGGGTAGATTTCGTCCGATTCGGGGACAAAGACGGCGGAGACACCTTCGCGGCGCAGCCCTTCCAGGTCGGCATCGAGCGTCCGGGGATAACGGCTCAGGTCTTCGTGGGGCGCGAACTGGGTCGGGTTGACGAAGATCGTGGTGACGGTGTGGTCGCACCGGCCGACGCTGGTCCGCGCCAGCGAGAGATGGCCTTCATGCAAGGCCCCCATCGTCGGCACCAAGCCGACCGATGCATCGCGGCAACGCCATCGCCAAACAAGCTCGGTGGCCTGTTCGGTCGTTCTTAGAATCTGCATTTCGCTCGTCGGTTAAGGCATGCTCGAGGTCGCTTCGGCAAGCACATGCTCAGCGACAAAGATCGGCAACGGCGGCGAGAAGGTGACGGCGACGGCGATGGCGTCACTGGGGCGAGAATCGATTTCGATCATCTCGCCGTCTTCGGTCTCAAGACGCAATTGAGCGAAATAGGTTTGTTTGCTCAAGTCACTGATCACGACGCTGTGGATCGAAGCGCCGAGGGCCTCGGCCGTTCGCACGACCAAGTCGTGCGTCAGCGGTCGGGGCGGTTGATAGCCGTCTTCTTTGACGCGTCGGTCGATGTTGGTCGCTTCGAAAATGCCGATCAAGATGGGGAACTCACGCTCCCCATCGATCTCGCGCAAATAGATGACTTGGCTTTCGGTCAGCTCGGAAATGATGATCCGAGCAAGTTGCATTTGAACCGGCATCGCGGCGGGCCAGAATGGGACTGGAAATCATGAAACGTTACGCTGGTTCAAAGTTTACCACCGATCGCGGCCACGGACACGATGCGACGGCGAGCTATTTTTCCAAGCGGAACATCGTGACACCCAGCGGCGGCATATTGACAAGGATGCTGTCGGGGCGTCCGTGGTGGCCGTCGCCGGTCGAGTTCGCTCCGGGATAGTTGCCGACGTTCGAGCCGCCGTAGCGTTCGCTATCGCTATTGAAAATCTCTTTCCAAAAACCGCTCTTGGGAACACCGACCCGGTAGTTCGGACGCACCACCGGTGTGAAATTGCAGCAGATCAAGATCGGCTCGGTCCCGGCCAGGCCCTTGCGGAGGAAAACCAAGGTGCTTTCCTGCCAATTCATGCAGTCGACCCATTCGAATCCGTCACCGGTGAAATCCAATTGGTGCAGGGCCGGATTTTCGATCACCAGTTTGTTCAGATCCGAAACCAGATTCTGCACGCCGCGATGGGATTCGAAATCCAACAGCAACCAATCGGGGCCGTCGTCGTGGTTCCATTCGTTCCACTGTGCCAGTTCGCCGCCCATGAACAACAGCTTCTTGCCCGGGTGCGTCCACATGTAGGAATAGAGCAACCGCAGGTTGGCAAATTTCTGCCACACGTCGCCGGGCATCTGGCTGATCAGTGAGCCTTTGCCATGAACGACTTCATCGTGCGAGAGCGGCAGCATGAAGTTTTCGGTGAAGGCATAAATCATGCTGAAGGTCAGATCGTTTTGATGATGCCCCCGGTGAATGGGTTCCTTCTGCATGTACGTCAGCGTGTCGTTCATCCATCCCATGTTCCACTTGTAGGTGAAACCGAGTCCGCCGTCGTAGACGGGTCGTGAAACGCCGGGCCATGCCGTCGATTCCTCGGCGATCGTCACCGCACCGGGATGATGTTCGTGGACGGCCACGTTGAACTCGCGGAGAAAATCAATCGCTTCCAAGTTTTCGCGACCGCCGTACTGGTTCGGAATCCAGCCGCCGTCTTCGCGGCTGTAATCCAGGTACAGCATCGAAGCGACCGCGTCGACCCGCAAACCGTCGATGTGGTATTTCTCCAACCAGAAGATCGCGTTGGCGACCAGGAAGTTGCGAACTTCGTTGCGACCGAAGTTGAAGATCATCGTGCCCCAGTCCGGGTGTTCACCCTGGCGTGGGTCTTCGTGTTCATACAGCGCCGAACCATCGAAGCGGCGCAGCCCGTGCGCGTCTTTGGGGAAGTGGGCCGGAACCCAATCGACCAACACGCCGACATCATGTTGGTGCAGGTAATCGACGAAGTACATGAAGTCTTCGGGGCTGCCGTGCCGGCTGGTGGGGGCAAAGTAGCCGACCGTCTGGTAGCCCCAAGAACCGGTGAAGGGGTGCTCGGTGACGGGCAGCAATTCGACGTGGGTGAAATTCATCCGGTGGCAATAATCGACCAGACGATGCGCCAAATCACGATAGTCCAGCCAACCGTGCGTGCGGCCGGGGCCTTTCTGCCAACTCCCCAAGTGGCACTCGTAGACGTTCATCGGAGCATGCATCGGATCGGTCGCCGCACGCCGCTCCATCCACGCATCGTCGTTCCACTGGTGCTTGTCCAAGTCGGTGATGATCGATGCGGTCAAGGGGGGCAACTCGGCTGCGAATCCGACCGGGTCGGTCTTGTCGATCCATTGACCGTGCTGGTCCAAAATCCGGAATTTATATTTCTGACCGGCCTTGGCACCCGGGATGAACAGTTCCCAGATCCCGACCGACATGTCCAGCTTGGCGACGTGACCGCGTCCGTCCCAGCCGTTGAAATCACCGACCACCTGGACGATTCGGGCGTTCGGCGCCCAGACGGCGAAATTGACGCCATCGATGTCGTCGACGGTCCGCAGCTGGGCGCCGAGTGAGTCGAAGAGCCGATAGAATTTGCCTTCGCCGAGCAGATAACGATCGAAATCGGTCAGAATCGATGGCACCGCGTAGGGGTCGTTCGTCTCGATGAGTTTGCCAGTTTTGTCAGCCATTTGAATTCGATAACTTGAGTGCGTCGAGGGTGTCACCTCATCATTATGCCCGATCGAGGTCGCGTCGACCGTGCCTGAGCAGATTGCCTCAAAAAACCCCGCTGGATGCAGTTTACGCATCGGACGACGCTCTCCGGTGGGATAATCGACGATCCAAGCGGCCTGGGCATCCGGCAAAAAACTGCGGACGGCCGTCGCCTTTGTGCCGCGGTAGTCGATCGTGTGCGGGCCGAGGATTGACGAAGGATTCTCCAAATGACCGTCAACGAGTCGTCCGAGATCGGTGAGGGAAATCTGTGTGTGCATGTCGAAAAACGGTGGGTCCAAAAGGGTCAAATTTGACAAGCGACTCGCAAAATCCATTGCGGAGCCGTGAATTGATTGCTGCGGAGCCGTGAATTGATTGCTGCGGAGCCGTGAATTGATTGCTGCGGAGCCGGGGAAAACGGCTGTCCGCCACGGGGGCGAACTGCCAACGGGGCTCGCCGCGGCGACGGTCGGGAACGGGACGTCCCGGTTTATTCGGATTCCAAATCTTCAGCCGTGAACCGTCCGCGGCGGCGGAGGCTGGATGGTGTGACGGGTGCGGCCGCGTCGCCGTTGATCAGCCGACGCAACCGCCCGCTGGGGGCCGGAACGCTGCTGCGAACGTTGTTTTGAGCTGTGTCGGACGCTGTGTTTTGGGGGCTGCCGAGACGTGAGCGGCTCGGCGGTGGGTCGATGCGGTAGTGGGATGGACCGGCCGGCGAGGGCTGCCGCGGCAGTCGCGCCGAATCCTGGCGAGTGGCCGAATCGAGGTCGGCGGCCTGACCGAGATCGGCGGCCTGACCGAGAGCTTGGTGCCCATGGCTGACCAGGCAGGAACTGACCAGACAGGCTTGCACGCGATGAATCGCCAGGGTGCGGTCGATCCGGCGCCACAGGTCGGCGTGCTGCACGTCGATCCGCCGGCCGAAGTGTTCCCAGCGAAAGTTGTTTTGGCGCCAGCGGGGCAGCGAGTTGGAAAGCGAACGAATCAGGTAGCGATTGTTGCTCAACAGCGTCACCGCGCTGGGGCCTTCCAGCGATTCGAGTCCACGAACGGCTGCCAGCAATGTCAGCCGATTCAGGTCGCCGAGTTCTTGGTCTTCGGCATCCAAGATCAATTCCCCGTCGGCCGCTTCGAGTGTGAATCGCCACCGTCCGTCGGTGAGCGAACGCGAGTAGGCTTCGCAAACGAGCAGGTAATCCGTTTCAATTGCTGGGTTCTGGTGGGAGGGGAGTCCAGAGGAGGGCACGGCAATTGGTGGATTGTGGAGGGCTCGGTTTTGCGTCATCAGCGAAGGGCCGACGGGGTCCATTGGGAATGACAGCTTCACGGCACGCAGCTCCATTGACGATGCTTCGGGAAGAAAACAGACTCGCGTGACATCTGCGAGTGACTCGGCATCCGGGCCGCCTGACCGGTGATCCATTCCGTTGAGTGCGACGACGAGAGTGGCCCGCGGGATTGGGAGGGGCAGGCACTCTCGTCGTGCAAGAGTGGACTCGTCAAACTTTGCCGCGTCGCCAAAGTTTGTCCAGTAGATTTTGCTTGCGCCGATTGAAGGCCGCTGTCAGGACGCTACCATTCGCTACAATCGGCGCCCTTTGCGGCTCGACGCGTCGTCAAGCCGGCGACGCTCCGGACTGGCGATCCGATCGAAGTTCGGAACTCAACGCGATGATGCCAGGCGCGACGCGCGAGCGAGGGACGCCGCGTGGCCCCTTGCGAACGCATGCGGGCTTTAATCCAATACCGCTAAGTTA
>NZ_JANZKV010000182.1 GCF_025060895.1 Stieleria sedimenti
ACGCCGTCTCTCCCAGAGGGCGAGAAACGAAATCGGTTGCCATCGGTGGGCCAGGAATCGTTTTATTGTTCCGCACGTTGCAGCCTGACCTTTTCCGCGGCACCGTCCATCGAAAAGTTGACGGACCGTAGGGTTGCGGTGAGAATAGAACCGCCGCGTGATCTGGCCGCAGCGGTGAGGACAGTTCTCTCCCCCCTCATGAACGACCCGTTATGAATTTCAATCGACACGAGCTGATTGCGGCGATCCTATTGGCCGCATGGTGTTGCGTGCCCTCGGGGGCCTTCGCCGATGAACCCAAGCTTGAAACGGCAACGTTCGGCGGCGGGTGTTATTGGTGCGTGGAGGCCGTGTTTCAGCGGATTAGTGGTGTCAGCAATGTTCGGCCCGGATTCATGGGAGGACGAATTGAGAATCCGACGTATCGCCAAGTGCTCACGGGACGGACCGGTCACGTCGAAGTGATCCAATTGGAATTCGACCCCGATGTGGTCACCTATGAGACGTTGTTGCAGGTCTTCTGGCGCACGCACGACCCGACCACGAAGAACCGTCAAGGTCCAGACGTCGGACCACAGTATCGGAGTGTCGTCTTCACCCACACGGATCAACAGCGAGACGTCGCCCAACAGTACAAACGATTATTGAATCGGCAAAAGGCTTTTCAATCGCCGATCGTGACGTCCATCGAACGAGCCAGCACGTTTTATCCTGCGGACTCGGATCACGAAGACTACTTCAACCGCAACCCCGACAAGCCGTACTGCCAAGCGTATATCGTTCCAAAACTGAAAAAGTTACAGGAACTCTTTGCCGACCAGCTGAAACCCGATCCGGTAAGCAGCACAGGCGTTCAGTAAGCAAACAACATGCCTCGCGCGTCGGGTTCGATCCGAATCGGTATCGAGATGAACGAGAAGCCAACGATCGAAACCACTTCGTTTTTCGCAACCGTCTCGCTGCGAACAATGATGCTGTTTGTTGCTGCCTCTGCGATGTGCTTTGGTCTCACCATCACCGATATGCGGGAATATGGGGCATTCGCACCGTTCGCCGTGTTCACTGCAATGATGACACTTCTCTCGCTGACCTGTGTGCTGTGCGCCAGCTTGGCAGACGACGTCTGGCGCGATCCCGGCGTAACGTTCGTGGCTGGAATCTATGGGTTGCTGTGTTATTCCGTACTGATTGCATTGTTGTTGGTTTGCTAACCTGCCAGCCGGAGCCCAATGTCACTTCCTTTGGCTCTAAAGATGTTAGCGGAACGGCGCGAGCGGCCTGTCACGCATCAAAAACACCGTGAAAGACCGGAGGGCTCGCGCCCTACCGCTAACAAAGACACTCCGCTTGGCGTCAAAGTAAGTGACATTGATTCGGAGCCCCCGGTGAGTGCCGTCGGCTCACTAGCCGACTCGCCCTCTGACGATCGTTAGTTCCAGACAAAACTCTGGAGCACCAGCAGGACGGTCAGTAATAATGCGATGATCCAGCCAATCACGGTGAACGTGGTCAGCAGTCGTTGCTTCCGACGGGACTCGGGCGTCCACTCGACCTTGGATTGCTCGTCGATCAGCTTGTCCTTCAACACGCCTTTGACGAACGCGGCTTGTCCCGTGGTGGCACCGCTGGCGGCAAAGTAGCAGCCGCTGAAAAAAAACGAATCGTCTTTGTCGCCGCCGGCACTCTCCTCGCTCGACTCACAGCCGAATGCCTGTCCCAGCACCATCCGCAGTCGTGGTTTCAATTCGTGTCGGATCTTGCAAGTCAACGCGTACAACTTTCGGTTCCCACGTTGCTGGGCCAGTCCGTCCTCCCGGCTGAACAGCCGGTACACCCAGTCTTCGAATGCATCGCACAAGCGATCGCTATGGGTGTTCAATTCGTCGGGCGTGGGACGGCTGCGAAGATCGAAACGGCCACCCAGTCGTCGCGACAACAAACCCGATTGCAAGCGACGAACCAACTCGATGAACCCCTTGTCCTGTTCCAGGCCGACGATCACGGCGGTGACCGGCGACCGCACGCCCATCGTTTGTTGGATCGTTTCGATGTCGCTGCGGGCGGATTGGGCGATGGCCGAAAGTTGTAACGGACCGACGCGTGAAAGTTCAAATGGGATCAAGGTCACGGCACCGTTGATGCCGCACCTCGGACGTCGAGCGCGCTTGAGCAACTTACAGACATAGCGCAAGCGAGGGATTTGGTCGGATGTGTCCAGCGACGCCGGCAAGGCGACTTTTTTGTTGCCGCTGCTGCGAGGCATGGCCAACGGAGCCCCGGACGATGTCGTCGCGGTGACGTGGGGCGGCGACGGCGTCTCGGCAGCAACCGGTGCGCGAGGGGCAGCGGCAGCCGCCGGCGAAGACGTCGCGGACGCGGGAGCCGGCGTGGGGGCTGCACTGGGTTGGCTGGGCGGGTACTGATCAAACGAAATCGTCCCCTCGTACCGCGGTGCCGGTCGCAGGGCGTCACCCATCGCCGCGGCTGGTGCTGGGGGACGCGGCACTTGCGGCTGGGGCGTTTGAGGGCGGGGCGGCGTCGGGATGTCAAATGCGGATCCACGCGGCGGCAGCGAGGCTGATTCTCGCGCCGCCCCTGCCAGCGGTGACGAGTCCATCGCTTGGTTCCCGATTGTGCCCAGGTACGTCTGAGCTTGTGCCGGCTGCCGATCGGGCGGTGTCGTTTGCGGAGCCGGACGCATCGCCGATTCCTTCTGCAGCGTCGGCGGTTGCGATTTGGCGGCGGCCGGTGCGGGAGGTTTGCCGGGGGCGGCACGCTGTATTTTCTGGATGCCGATCGGGCTGGGCGACGCATCGGGCGCGGCGTTTGGAGCGGCCCCCTCACTGCGGCGCGCGATCCGCCGCGATGCGACGTTCATCGAAGACGGTGCCCAACGCCCCATCAACGCGCTCAGTGAGCTGGCGCCGGGGCAAAACAGGTAGATCGCATCGGTGCTCATGTACCACTGCAAGGCGTGACTGACGCCTGCCGCTTCCGGCACGCCGTGCACCGGCAGCTTGGTCTCCAACGCTTCCATCAAACCCTGTTCGGCTTGGTCGTCGGACGATCCCAGGATCAAGAAGATGGGATAGTCCGATGGAGAAACACCCTTTGCCTCAAGCGCCGCGATCCCAGCTTCCCAGGCACGGTCGATATCCGGGAATTCACCCTCGATCACTTGATTCCAACGCCGCATGCCCCAGTACAGCACGACCGGAATCAGAATCACCAGTGCGATTTCGATCACGATGTGGGTCATCGAGACCGCGTGAATCAAGCGGACGCTTTGGGAACCGAACAAACGGAAGATCCAAACGATGATCAACAGGATCACGAGCGCCAATGCCGTCACGGCGGCCGATTTTCCGGCCAGCGTCGTGGGCAAAAAACGACGATGCAGCGGAAGTTTTTTTTCGGGCGGCGGTTCGTTGGACATGGTCACTATCGTTAGCGGTTACCGTGACGTCTGTCATCAGGTTCGGAAGAAGGAAAGGGCGAGCAATCCGGCGAGAATGGTTGCCAACAGCCAAGGCCAAACGAGCCGGGCGCGCGTCCAGTGCGGAACCGCCGGCACCAGGTTCCGTTCGCATTCCTGTCCCGCGGTCGCGTCATTCCAGCGTTGTCGTGCCTGGCCGACGGCGTTTCCATATTCGCCGGCCCAAGCCGGCAGATCGACCGCCAAGCCATGTTTGTCGATCAACATCCGATTCAATTTGGGGTCTCGATACAGACCGCGGAACCCCAGCATCACGCAGACATAAATCAGCTGCAACGCGTCATCGGATCCGGCATTGAGCGCCGTCGTCGCGTTGACGTAGTACAAGTCATTGCAGCGTCGCGTATTGAACAAACTCCATTCCAGCACGTTGTCACGCCACCAGTTTTGCCCCGACCAGATGTGGGCATCGACCAGCATCTCATCGATCCACGTCACCAATGCATACTTCGCCAGTTCCCAGTCTTCGGTATAGCCGGAAAGTCGACTGTCAGCCTGTTGCAGCAGGCCCTCTAACGTCCGTTTCTCTTCCGCCGGAGCGATCTCCACGCCTCCATCGATCCGCTCCATCAGAGAAAACGCGTGAATCAGGATCGGATCGACGGCGTCGGCAAATCTTGGCGTCATGTCTTACGTGCGGATGGCGAAAAGGGCGAATCGAAGTCGGGCGCGATTGCCGTCGGGGGTCACGACGTCCAAGTGTCTTGCGCCGGTCAGTTCGTCATAGTTCCGCACCCGCATCGCAACCGACTGAGTGCGCCGAATCTCTGGCCATGCCGGCGATTCGTACTCGTCTTGGGAAACCTTGTAATACGTCCAGTACTGTCGCGAGGGCAAATCGGGGATGGTGGTCGTGACGATCTCGCGGCCCAGTCCGTTCTGGCGGACGTGAAAGAAATCCTCGACCTGATCGGCGCTGGCGAAGACCCAATACCATTCCGGAGAACGCTCCAGCAATTCGCGCAAGTTCGACTCGCTCGCACCACCGCGTTCGACGCCCAGGTACCATTCCCAATCCGGGTCGAACCATTCCGGGCCCAACCGGGCCTGCATCGTCGATCCGTAGCCCTCGAAGTTGGCGCGCAGGTATTCATCGAACTGCGTGGCGTACAAAATGCCCAGGATCTTTTCGCGGATGTCGGCAAAGATGAACCCTAAGTTGTCGTGATCGTACGGCTCCACTTCGATGGCGCGTCGCTCGGGGCCGAAGATCGACAACCGACCCAGGATCCGGGCCAATTCCATGTAGGCGTCGAAGGGGTGCACACCCAAGGCCGGGCCCATCACGTCCAACGTGCTGTACGCCTCGTTCAAACGGTCCAGCATCGACACGCGACCCGAATCGGCCGGTTCCAGACTGTGACGGCCGACACTCAACTGGCGGACCGGTTCGCTGAGCGTGTCCATGTTGCCGCTCAACACGTCGCGGATCCCTTGCACATAATGGCGGCGCAGGTAGGGCCAGGAATGGGTCGCCAGGATCGGCGGGATGTAGTTTTCATCGATCACCGGTTGAACCTCGCGCTCACTGGCGCTGCGGACCCGCGCGATCGGCAGCACTTCGTAGCCGGCGGTGTCGCTGCCGACGATCAACCGCAAATTCAGACGCCGAAATTCGATCGGTTGGCCGCTGTCTTGGCCGTTTTCGTCCGGAACGGTTGATTGGATGCGGGTGAAACGCGCGAATCCGTTGGTGGAATCTCCGCTGACGTTCTCGCCGCCCAGGTTCAACTTGGGGACGCCGATGTAAATCATCAACGACGTTTCGGACTCGGTCGCCGATTGGGCTTCGAACGCCGCCTTCAAATCCACCTCGAGTTCCTGGCCGCTGTCCAAGCGGATCAACGTGCCGTCGCGCAAGCGGGCATCAAGCTCTTCGACGCGGAAGTGGCCGCTGGCCAAGGCGTCTTTGCTGTACTGAAACGCGTGCAGACCATAACCATAGGGATGATCCCAGCTTTCGGACGTGTGCGACAGTTCCAACCAGTGTCGATCAGCTGCCTGTAGATGGTGGGGCCGCACAAACAGCCCTTGATACCAGTGCACGCGTGGATTCTTCATACGTCGGTAACGCCTCTGTTATTCATCAAGTCGACCCATCTTGTGAGACTCCGGCCCATTATGCGCCATCCGCTGATGGATCTCCTACAGCAGTCGTCGCAAAGTCTTTCCGTCCAACAACACCTGGCAAACCGGACCCGGCGTTCAACGTTTCTGCCGTGAAACTGCTGATCCTCCCTTCACGGACATGATTGCGTGTTCCCGACCGGCCCGTCATCGGCATCCTCCTTGCCCAATATCCGTTCCCACAGCCCAATCGGGCAGGAAATCAAGCTGCCGTTCGGTAATAACCGACAAATCTTACCCAATTCACATGACCGTAAAGATCCGAACGTCCGATAAATCGACAGAGACCAACCGACATCGACCGTCCTGGCAGTGGGGTCACACCACGTTGCCCGTCGGCCAGGCTGAGGTTTAGACCCACGAATCCTCCAGAGACACTCACCATTTCAGTGACGAATCCTCTGCACGTTCCGTTACGACTGCTGATCTGGCTGCTGCTCGGCTGCACCCTCGCGGCAGTCCACTCCGCGGACGCTCAGAGCCCGTCACCCGTGGCCGGTCAGACCTCGACGCCACTGTCTTCAACCCAGCGGTCTTCCACCGATCCCGACGCCCCGTTTTCGTGGACCATCGACGAACCGGAGCCGGTCGAAGGGCTGCTGCTACCCCAGCAATTGTCGCCTCCCGTCACCGTGGGCACGATGCCCGCGACACTCAGCACCACGCCGCATTCGCTCGGTCATTCAACGCATTCGCGCAATCCCTCGCCCTCTGCGACGACGCGACCGCCCTACGTCAGGATTGCATCGCCCGATCCGCTGGATCATCTTTCGGCGATCGACGGCCAGCCCGCGGTCGTGCTGGCCCAATCGGACTCGGCGCTGCCGCCGCCCGATCGCGGCGCAATGGCGGCGAAAGCCCCCGAAGGCTCGTCGAGCACCGCAGGCGAACCGGTTTCACAGCCGTTCGTTACGCCCGATACGGCGCGGCCCCGGATCCTGTTTCAACCGGCCGTCCCCAGTTGGGATCCTGCCGCGGGAACGATCTTGAAACCGACCGTTCACCTCGCCGATGATCCTGGGACCGAGATCCTGCCGACACCCAACGCCATCGCGACGGAAATGGTTCCGTCGACGTTGCCAGTTGAAGGCGATCGAATTCCGATCGCAGAAAACTTACAGCCCGATCCCGTCTGGGTTCCTTCCGCTGCCAGCGATCGGTTCGAAACGTTCCGCAATCGAAGACGAAAACCCTTGGCCACGCTGTTCGAACGAACCGCCAGGGCGATGCGCAGCCAAGCAGGACGCGATGTCGGTGTGGGCGTCGAGCGGTTGCCGTTTGCGTTGTTCGAAATCGATGCCTCGCAACCGTCTAACAATTTTCGTCTGCGCTTCGAGTCGGCGCGCGATTGGGAATTCGCCGACCGCGTGGAATACTTTTGGTCGCGAATCGGTAAGAAAGGGCCCGAGTTTACCAACCCACTGACGTTTGAACCCTCGGTCGATTACCAGGACATTCGCTTGTCCTTCGAAGTCGGCGGCAGCAAGTTTTCCGCCACCACCGAGCTGCCGTTACGTTTCATCGATCCCACCATTCTGAGTAATACAGGTGGAATGGGGGATATGGCAATCACAACCAAGACCGTGATGATCGACGGCGATTCACTGCAGCTGACGCAGGTCTTGCGGAACCAGTTGGCGACCGGATCGGCCAAGCGTGGGCTCGGCAACGGACACGTCTCGATGGAGCCGGGGTTTGTCGCAAGTTATAAGTGGAGTGATCGCACGCTGATTCATAACGAACTGAAACTATGGTTTCCGATCGGCGGCGAACCGGGGTTTTCGGGGCCGGTGTTAAGATACGGCATGGGGTTTGCAAACGTTCTGTATGACAGCGACACGTTTGCGATTCTTCCCACGTTTGAGCTTGTTGGTTGGTCTATCTTGACGGGGCAGAAATCCGTCGGCTTGCCCAATCCTCAAAGCATCGACGGCGAAAATATTATTAATCTTTATCCCGGCTTGCGGATCGTTCGTGATCACGGACGACTGTTTGAACTGGGGATCAACGGCGGCGTCAGCGTGACCGAGCGGCATTGGTATCGCAGCGTGTTGCGACTGGATCTGCGCTGGACGTTCTAGCGATTGATCAACCTTTTCCGCTCGGGGATTGCCAAGGACGCTCGATGACTGACATCCGTCACCGAATGACTTGCTCTCACAAAATGCATCGTCCCTGGGACGATCGTCCCGGTGCGACTCAAGCCCGTGGCACCCGTTCGCCGAAACAACAGCTTCGCTTGCTGTCGCTGCGATCGCGATGGAATGGCCTTGAGACGATTTTTTTCCCACGTTACACATTGGCGACTGTAGGAATTGTATCTTGAGTGGTATCACCGGAGTTTTCCTTCCATCCAACCGAGATGGGGTAAATCGTGACTGCCATTCTTTCTGGTCGACTGCCGCATCGTTATCGATGTCCTACGGTTCCCAAGTCCGACGCTCGACGCCTCACGCGTTTGAGACACTCTAGCGACGTGGCGGCGTCGTTTCGCACCGACCTCGGTGCTATCGTACCTACATCCAAGTCGCTCTCCGGAAAATTGTAAGCCAGATGGATCTAACGGATCTCGAAACACTCCTTGCGCCGATCTCCGACGAAGAGCCCTGTGGTCCGGACTTGGAATACGATGCCGAGTTCGGCGAAATGGAGCGCGCCGCACAGAGCACGGCCGAACAACAGTACGGCGACACCGTCGTCGCGGCCGAGCCGCCGGACTGGAAGGACGTCAAAAAGCGGGCCGAAGCCTTGTTGTCCCGCACCAAGGACATGCGAGTCGTTGCCATGTTGGCGCGTGCGACGCTCCACCAGGATGGCGTGATCGGTTTCTCTCACGCATTGCATCTGCTGCGCAGCTATCTCGAAACGTTTTGGGAGACCGTGCATCCCGAGTTGGATCACGAAGACAATGACGATCCGACCTACCGCACGAACACGTTGATCACGTTCTGCGACGAACAGGGGATCATGAAGGACTTGCGTGACGCGCCGCTGGTCGCATCGCGTACGGTCGGTCGCTTCTCGCTTCGCGACGTCGAACATGCCCGCGAGGCGGAAGATAAACCGGCCTCGGACGACGAGTCCGGCTCCAGCCGTCCCTCGCTCGGCGTGATCGACGCGGCGTTCAGTGATGTCGACGTGGAATCGATCCAGGCGACCGAAGAAGCGCTCCGTCTGGCGGCCGAGCACGTCGACGCGATCGAGAAATTCGTCACCGAGCAGGTCGGTGTCAATTTTGCCGTCAGCCTCGCTCCGCCGCGGTTGTTACTCGAAGAGATGCACAAGTATGTGGTCTCACAACTCGAGCGACGCGGTGTCTTTGCCGACCAACCCGCAGCGGACGGTGAAGGCGAAGCGGACGGTGACGGCAGCGGCAGCGGCGAAGCGGCCGCCTCCGGCGATCTGCCCGCCGCTGCGGCGGCACAGGGATATCGCGTCAACGGCAAGATCACGTCGCGCAAAGACGCCATCAAGGCGTTGGATGACGTTTGTGATTTCTATGAAGAAAACGAACCGTCCAGCCCGTTGCCCCTTTTGATTCGACGCGCCCAACGACTCGCCTCCAAGAGTTTCTTGGACATCCTTCGCGATCTGGCCCCCGATGCCGTCTCCCAGGCCGAGGCGCTCGGTGGAAACAAACCGGATCTTCCCCAGACGAGCGGCGAATCCGAAGAACCGGCCGCAGACAATTCATCAACTTGGTGACCCCACAATTTCAACAGCGGCGGCAAGTGATCGCCCAAATTTTTCCGCAGGAGTAACAGATGGCTAAAGCTAGCGCTCAAAAATTTATTGCGAGGAATCGAGCTCCTCGCGTGCAAATCGAATACGACGTGGAAGTCTACGGTGCCGAAAAGAAGGTTCAGCTTCCCTTCGTGATGGGTGTGCTGGCCGATCTGTCGGGAAAGCCTGAGGAACCGCTCGCCCCGGTCGCTGACCGCAAGGCGCTTGAGATCGACGTGGACAACTTCGATGAACGAATGAAGTCCATGAAACCTCGCGCCGCATTCCAGGTGCCCAACACGTTGACCGGCGAAGGCAACATGGCCGTCGACCTGACGTTCGAGAGCATGGATGACTTTTCGCCCGCGGCCATCGCCCGCAAAGTCGATTCGCTCAGCAAACTGTTGCAAGCCCGCGAACAGCTCTCCAACCTGCTGACCTACATGGACGGCAAAGACGGTGCCGAAGCCTTGCTCGCCAAGGCCCTGAAAGATCCCGCCTTGCTGCAATCACTCTCCGCCGCTCCGAAAGCGGACGGCGACGACGCTGAAACACCCGCCAACGAGGAGTAATTCATAATGAGTACCGACGAAGCCGCATCCGCTGGACAGGCCGAGGGCGCAACCCTCGAAGCAAGTGAGTTCTCTTCGCTGTTGCAGAAGGAATTCCGCCCCAAATCCGACCAAGCCAAAGAAGCGGTCGAAACCGCCGTCCAAACGCTCGCCGAACAGGCGCTCGCGCAGACGTCTCTGATCTCCGACGACGTGTTGGCATCGGTCGAAGCGATCATCGCTCAGATCGATTCCAAGCTCAGCGAGCAGATCAACCTGATCCTCCACAACGAAGACTTCCAAAAGCTGGAAGGTGCGTGGCGTGGGTTGCATCACTTGGTCAACAACACCGAGACCGACGAGATGCTCAAGATTCGAGTGATGAACATCTCGAAGAAAGAGCTGCACAAGACGGTCAAGAAGTTCAAAGGCACCGCCTGGGACCAAAGTCCGATCTTCAAGAAGATGTACGAAGAAGAGTACGGTCAATTCGGCGGCGAGCCCTACGGCTGCCTCGTCGGCGACTACCACTTCGACCACAGCCCGCCGGATGTCGAATTGCTCGGCGAAATGGCTCAAATTTCGGCCGCCTGTCACTCACCCTTCATCGCCGGCGTCTCGCCGACCGTGATGCAGATGGACAGTTGGCAAGAACTGACCAATCCGCGCGACTTGACCAAGATTTTCCAGACCCCCGAGTACGCCGCTTGGCGATCACTGCGGGAATCGGACGATTCCAAGTACATCGGCTTGGCGATGCCACGCTTCCTGTCACGCTTGCCTTACGGTGCCGCATCCGATCCCGTCGATGAGTTCGCCTTTGAGGAAGACACCGACGCGGCCAACAGCGAAAACTATTGCTGGGCGAACGCCGCCTACGCGATGGCGACCAACATCACGCGTTCATTCAAAATGTACGGTTGGTGCTCGCGCATTCGTGGGATCGAATCCGGTGGTGCGGTCGAAGGGCTGCCCTGTCACACGTTCCCGACCGATGACGGTGGAGTCGACATGAAATGTCCGACCGAAATCGCCATCAGCGATCGTCGTGAAGCGGAACTCGCGAAAAACGGTTTCATGCCGCTGATCCATAAAAAGAATTCCGACTTTGCCGCCTTCATCGGTGCCCAGTCGTTGCATCAACCGGCTGAATACGACGATCCCGATGCAACCGCCAACGCCAACCTGGGTGCACGGCTGCCGTACCTGTTCGCCACCTGTCGGTTCGCGCACTACCTGAAGTGCATCGTACGTGACAAGATCGGCAGCTTCAAAGAACGCAAGGACATGCAGCGGTGGCTCCAAGATTGGATCAACCAGTATGTCGACGGTAACCCCGGTACATCCAGCGAAGACACCAAAGCCCGTAAACCTTTGGCAGCCGCCGAAGTGGTGATCGAAGAGGTCGAAGGGAATCCAGGCTATTACACGTCCAAATTCTTCTTGCGTCCGCATTATCAATTGGAGGGGCTTTCGGTTTCACTGCGACTCGTCTCGAAACTTCCTTCGGCCAAGGGTGGCTGATCGATAGCTCCGTGGCGTGTAGACTTTCGCACGTCGCGAAGCGGTAGACTTCGCGACGTTTTATTCATTGACTGGCACTCGACTGCAAAAGGGAATCACTATGGCTGTAGACATGTTTCTGGACATCACCGGTGAGATTCAAGGAGAATCTCAAGACAAAACCCACAAGGACGAGATCGACGTTCTCGCCTGGAGTTGGGGGATGTCACAATCCGGCTCGTTTCACGCCGGTGGTGGTGGCGGTTCCGGCAAGGCGAGCTTCCAAGACATCAGCGTGACCAAGTGGCTCGACTCGTCGTCTCCGATCTTGATGGTGTACTGTGCAAACGGTGATCACTTCACCAACGCCAAGTTGACCGTTCGAAAAGCTGGCAAGACGCCGTTGGAATACTTGATCGTCCACATGAAGGATGTTCTGGTGACGTCGGTCCAGACGGGCGGGTCCGGCGGTGAAGACCGACTGACCGAAAACATTTCGTTGAACTTCCGCGAAGTGAAGGTCGAGTACAAAGCCCAGAAGGCTGACGGAACGGCCGCCGCGGCGAAAGAGTTCATCTGGAATATCGCCGAAAACTCCGCGTCGTGATCGGCTGATCGCGTTTGATTGATTCAGCGGGGTGAGCCTGTCTATTGCATGCTCGTCCGAAGGGTCGATTCGCCAGCCACGAGGTTTCTTGCCCGGACGCGGTTTCCGATCGCGCATCCGGGGCAGGCCTCCTGACATTTCGAGCGCTGAGTCTCTCGGCGCCGTTTTTCCTACACTCGATTGCCGTCGCCGTTTGACCGTTTGACGTCGGCGTCTCTCCTATTGGATCGCCTCAAATGCTCGCCGAAGGATACCTCCGCGATGGCAAATTGGATGATGCCTTCGCCGAACTCAAAAAGGCCGTCCAACAAGACCCGGCCAACGACAAGTACCGGGTCTTCTTGTTCCAGATGCTGACCGTGCTCGGCAAGTGGGACAGTGCGCTCAGCCAACTCGAGATCGCGGGCGAACTGGACGCCGGAAACCTGGCGATGGTGCAAGCCTATCGCGAAGCCATCAAGTGCGAAAAAACGCGCGGCCGCGTTTTCGCCGGCCAGACCTCGCCGATGATCTTCGGCGAACCCGATCGCTGGTTGGCCTTGATGATCGAAGCGCTCAAACTGGCTGCCAACGGGCAACACGCCAAAGCCGAGTCGCTGCGCACCGAGGCGTTTGAATCCGCCCCCACAACCGCCGGGACCCTCGAACTGACCGGCGATCATCGCCACGAATTCGATTGGATCGCCGACGCCGATCCGAGGCTGGGTCCCGTGCTCGAAGGCCTGCTCAACGGACAGTATTACTGGATCCCGTTTCACCGCATCGCACACATCGAAATCGAAGCACCCTCGGACCTGCGTGATTTTGTTTGGACCCCCGTGCATTTCACCTGGGCCAACGGCGGAGAATCCTTTGGCATGATTCCGACCCGCTACCCCGGGTCCGAATCGATCGAAGATCCCCTGGTCCGGCTTTCCCGAAAAACCGACTGGCTGCCCGTCGCGGACGCCGACAGTGAACTTGCGATCGGGATCGGACAACGCATGCTCGCCACCGATGCCGATGAATACGCGTTGCTGGACGTGCGAAAAATCACCTTGAACGTGGAACCGGAACCCGACGAGCAGGCAAAACCTGACGAGGACCAATCTAGCGACGTTCCAAGTGGTGATGACTGAGCACCATGGCAGACCTGAGTTCTCAAGAACGCCTGTTTCCTTCGCTGTTGGATCGTCTGACCGACGACCAAGCGGGAACCAGAGTCGAATCACGCGACCAACGCGTGTTCTCGATCCACAAGTTGCGCGCCGCCGTTTTGCGTGACTTGGCGTGGCTGATGAACACCTGCCATCTGGCCGCCCACCAGGATCTGACTGACTACCCCGAGGTGGCCAAATCGGTCATCAACTATGGCATCCCGGATCTGACCGGTAAAACCGTTTCCGGATTGCAGGTGTTCGAAGTCCAGCAGGCGCTGCGTCAAGCGATTTTGGATTTCGAACCCCGAATCCTTGCCGACACGCTGGAAGTGCGAGGTGACAAGGACCCCGATTCGCCACTGTCAAACTCACTGCAGTTCGAGATCGAAGGCGAACTCTGGTCCAGGCCGTTTCCCGAACGTCTGTACCTGCGTTCGGAGCTCGATCTTGAGACGGGCACCGTCAATATTCACGAAGCATAACGAGGCACGTCTGCATGGATCCGCGTCTGCTGAATTATTACAACCAAGAGCTCCAATTCGTTCGCGAATCGGGTGCCGAGTTCGCCGAGGAATACCCCAAGATCGCCAGCCGGTTGGGGATCGATGTCTTTGAATGTGCCGATCCGTATGTGGAGCGATTGTTCGAAGGGTTTGCCTTGCTGGCCGCACGCATCCAGCTGAAACTGGACGCCGAATTCCCCCGGCTGACACAGCACTTGCTGCAGATGGTGTGTCCCCATTATCTGTCGCCCCAGCCGTCGATGGCCGTCGTTCAGTTCCAACCCGACTTGACCGAAGGGGCATTGGCCGAGGGATTCAAGCTGCCACGCCACACGTTGCTGCAAAGTCTGCTGGGCAAGGGCGAACAGACCCGCTGTACCTTTCGCACGGCCGATGACGTCACGCTGTGGCCGATCAAGTTGTCCAAGGCCGACTACTTCCTGCGGGACGTCGCCGCGCTCGGGCTGCCCGATCATCCGTCGGTCAAGGCCGCCATGGTCTTGAAACTGGAATCCACCGCGGGGCTCAAATTCAATCAGCTTCCGCTCGATCAGCTGCCCCTGTTTATCCGCGGTGCCACCGACGTGCCGATGCGGATCTACGAACAACTGATGACCGGCGGGGTCGGAATCGCCGTGCGGGCCGGTGGGAATCAAGCACGCTGGAAGGTTCAACTGGGGAAGTCCAAAGTCCGCCCGATGGGCTTCGGCGATCACCAAGCCATGCTGCCCTATGGGCCGCGGTCGTTTCAGGGATACCGATTGCTGCAGGAATACTTTTCGTTTCCGCATCGCTACATGTTTGCCCAATTGAACGAACTGCAGTCACTGGTCAAACACTGCGACAGCGAGTCGATTGAAATTGCGATCCTGCTTGGCCGCGGCGACCCCCAGCTTTCCAACCGCGTCGACGCGACTCATTTTTCCTTGTTCAGTTGTCCGGCGATCAATCTGTTCCCCAAGCGCGCCGATCGAATTCATCTCAGTGACCGTGCGTCGGAATATCAGGTCATGCCGGATCGCACGCGCGCACTGGATTTCGAAGTTTACGATGTCAACGAGGTGCGAGGCTACGGCACCAGCAACGACCGCGAGCAGGAATTCAAGCCGTTTTATTCGATCAACGACTTCACGTCGGATCATCGTAGCCGGGCTTACTTCACCGTCACTCGGCGCCCACGCATGCTGTCGGGTAAGCACAAGCAATACGGGCCACGCTCAAGCTACATCGGCAGCGAAGCATTCCTGACGTTGGTCGACGCGAACGAGGCACCGTATTCGCACGAGCTTCGCCAGCTGTCGGTGGAGACACTTTGCACCAACCGCGATCTACCGCTTCAGATGCCGGTGGGAATCAGCGATTCTGACTTTACCCTGGAAGTCAGTGCCCCCGTCCAGGCCGTCCGTTGTCTGGTCGGCCCCACCAAACCCCAGCCTTCCAAAAGCTATGAGAATGGCCAGACCACTTGGCGTTTGATCAATCACCTGTCGCTCAATTATCTCTCGTTGTTAAACAGCGAAACCGGCGGCGCGACCGCGCTCCGAGAGCTGCTGTCGCTCTACTCCGACACCAATAACGTGATGACGAACAAGCAGATCGACGCCGTGCGGTCGATCGAATCCAAACCGGTCACCCGCCCGATCTCGTCATCCGGTCCACTCAGTTTCGGCCGCGGCCTCGAACTCACGCTCACGCTGGACGAAACAGGATTCGAGGGAACGGGTGCGTTCTTGATGGCGGCGGTGCTCAACGAATTTTTTGCGAAGTATGTGTCAATCAACTCATTTACCGAGACGGTCTTTCGAACGACCGAACGAGGAGAGGTAGCGCGATGGCCCGCGAAGATGGGACGGCGACACGCCCTTTAGACGTGACGCTGCAGCGGCTAACCGACGAACCGTACAAGTTTGATTTCTATCAAGCGATGCGGTTGCTCGAATGCGCGTTTGCCGATTCCCCTCGGTTCGGGCATACCATCCGTCTGTCCGATGATCGCGTCCGGTTGACCCAGCAACCGTCGCTCAGTTTCGCACCGTCGTCGTTGTCGGCGTTTGATCTTGCCAGCGGCGTCGGCGCCAACGACTACCACAAAATGAGCGTCCGTTTCTTCGGGCTGTGCGGTCCCAACGGCGCTCTGCCGCTGCACTTGACCGAATACATTCGTGATCGAATCCAGCACCACGACGACACCACGTTCGCCGCTTTCCTGGACGTCTTTCATCACCGCATGCTCTCGCTGTTCTATCGGGCTTGGGCAGACGCTCAGCCGGTCGCGCATTTCGATCGTCCCGAATCGGATCGATTTTCGGTCTATGTCGGGTCCCTGATGGGGACCGGTATGCCGTCGCTGCAAGATCGTGACGAACTGCCGGATCTGGCAAAGCTGTTTTACGCCGGTCGCTTCGCCTGCCAAGCCCGCAACCCCGAAGGCTTGCAGGCCATGATTTCAGATTTTTTCAAAGTGCCCTGTGAGATCGAAGAGTTCGTCGGTCGATGGACTGAAATCCCGGACAATTGCCGCTTCAATCTCGGCGACGACCCCGGCAGTTCCAGCCTCGGGATCGCTTGCACACTCGGTTCGCATGTGTGGGAGTGTCAACAAAGCTTTCGCATCACCGTCGGTCCCGTCGGTTGGGATGATTTTGCCCGCATGCTTCCCGGCGGAGAAAGCCTGCAGCGATTGACCGCGCTGGTCAAAAACTACCTCGGCGAAGAATTGGTTTGGGACCTGAACCTCGTCCTCAAGAAAGAAGAAACGCCTTCTTGGCAATTGGGCGAGGCAAAACTCGGACAAACCATGTGGTTGGACAGCGAAGGCGTCACCGAAGATCCGAAAGATTTATTGTTACACAGTTAAAATATTCGAAGAACAAGTGGGATAGGCTTCCAGCCTGTCAAGTTCGCAACCTAGGAGAAAGACCTTGTCCGATATCAGCCGCACCGCACTGTTTGGCAAACTGAACAGCGTGGGTTACAAGTCGATCGAGAGTGCCACCGTGTTCTGCAAGATGCGCGGCAACCCCTACGTCGAACTCGTCCACTGGTTCAACCAAATCTTGCAACTGGAGGACTCGGACCTCCATCACATCGTCAAGCAGTTTAACATCAACCCGTCGAAACTGGTCAAGGACATGACCGAGTCGTTGGATAAACTGCCCCGCGGGTCCACGTCGATCTCTGACCTGTCCTCCCACATCGAAGAAGCCGTCGAGCGGGGCTGGGTCTACGGCACGTTGATGTTCGGCGAATCCCAAGTCCGCACCGGGCACCTCGTCGTCGGAATGCTCAAGACACGCAGTCTGACACACGCCCTGCACGACATCTCCTCGGAATTCGAAAAGGTCAAACTGGATACGCTGACCGACAAATTCGACGAAGTCGTCGCCGGTTCTCCAGAGGAATCGATGCGCGCTAGCGACGGCTTCCAGGTCGGCGGCGGCGCCGCCCCGGGAGAAGCCAGCGGCGCCATGTCTCCCGCGGCGATGGGCAAACAGGAAGCGCTCAAACAATTCACCGTCGATCTGACCGAAAACGCCCGCCAAGGCAAGATCGACCCGATCGTGGGACGCGACGAAGAGATTCGCCAGATCATCGACATTCTGATGCGTCGCCGGCAGAATAACCCCATCCTGACCGGCGAAGCCGGCGTCGGAAAAACCGCCGTCGTCGAAGGCTTCGCACTCAAAATCGCATCCGGCGATGTGCCGCCGCCGCTGAAAGATGTGTCGTTGCGATCGCTGGACGTCGGCCTGTTGCAAGCCGGTGCGAGTATGAAAGGCGAATTTGAAAACCGACTCAAACAGGTGATCGAGGAAGTTCAATCGTCGGAAAAACCGATCATCATGTTCATCGACGAAGCCCACACGTTGGTCGGCGCCGGCGGCGCCGCCGGAACCGGCGACGCGGCCAATTTGCTCAAGCCGGCCCTCGCCCGCGGGACGCTGCGAACCGTCGCCGCGACGACCTGGGCCGAATACAAGAAACACATCGAAAAAGATCCCGCGTTGACGCGGCGGTTTCAAGTCGTTCAGGTCGAAGAACCCAGCGAAGAACGCGCCATTTTGATGATGCGTGGCATGGCGTCGACGCTCGAAAAACACCACAAGGTGAAAGTCCTGGACGAAGCCCTGGAAGCCGCCGTCCGGCTGTCCCATCGCTACATCCCCGCACGTCAGTTGCCTGATAAATCGGTCAGCCTGCTCGATACCGCCGCCGCACGCGTCGCAATCAGCCAACACGCCGTTCCCGCCGAAGTCGACGATTCGCGAAAACGAATCGATGCGCTCAATACCGAATTGCGAATCATCGCCGACGAGGATCTAGTCGGTGTCGAGACGACCGAACGACAACGCCGGGCTACCGAAGCGCTCGCCTATGAACAAGAACGGCTGAGCGGCTTGGAAGAACGCTGGAACAACGAAAAGGACCTGGTCGAAAAAATTCTGGACGTCCGCAGCCAGCTCCGCGGTCACCACGGAAAAGTCGAAGGCACCGACAGCCCGCTGGAAAAGGCCGCCGATGTGGAAGCCAAGAGCGTCAAGGTTCAGACCGCCGAGCCGACCGAAGAGAAGTCGGATGTCAAGCTGTCCGATGCAGACCGTCAGAAACTGCTCGACGAACTCAAAGAATTGCAAACACAACTTCAGGAGCTGCAAGGCGAACACCCGCTGATCCTGCCCACCGTCGACGAGCAAGCGGTCGGGTCGGTCGTCCAGGATTGGACCGGTATTCCCGTCGGGCGGATGGTCAAGGACGAATTGGCGACCGTTCTCAAGCTCGCCGATATCCTGAACGATCGAATCATCGGCCAGCGTCACGCGCTGGAGATGATCGCCAAACGCATCCAAACGTCACGGGCAAGCTTGGACAACCCCGGCAAACCGATCGGCGTGTTCATGCTGGCCGGCCCCTCGGGCGTCGGCAAAACGGAAACCGCGCTCGCGCTGGCCGAAGCGTTGTACGGCGGCGAGCAAAACGTGATCACGATCAACATGAGCGAGTTCCAAGAGGCGCACACCGTCAGCACGCTCAAAGGGGCGCCTCCCGGATACGTCGGCTATGGCGAAGGCGGCGTGTTGACCGAAGCGGTACGCCGCCGTCCCTACAGCGTCGTGCTGTTGGACGAAGTCGAAAAAGCGCACCACGATGTGCACGAAATCTTCTTCCAAGTCTTCGACAAGGGCTGGATGGAAGACGGCGAAGGCCGCGTGATCGACTTCAAAAACACACTGATCCTGTTGACCACCAATGCCGGAACCGATCTGACCATGAACCTGTGCAAGGATCCGGAATTGATGCCCGATCCCGAAGGCTTGTCCAAGGCCTTGCGCGCACCGCTGTTGAAAGTCTTCCCGCCGGCATTGCTGGGTCGGATCGTGACGATTCCCTACTACCCGCTCAGCGACGAGATGGTCGGCGCGATCGCGAAACTGCAACTCGGCCGGATCGCGAAACGCATGCAAGCCAACCACGACATCCCGTTCACGTATGATGACGAAGTGATCAAGTTGATTGCCAGTCGCTGCACGGAACTGGAGAGCGGCGGACGCATGATCGACGCGATCTTGACCAACACGGTGTTGCCGCAAATCAGCGGCGAATTCCTGACCCGCATGATGGAGGGTAACCCTGCAAAACGCGTCCATGTTGAAGTGAAAGACGGTGAATTTGACTACTCGTTTGAGTGATCAGGTGATCGAGTCGATTGTGAGCTGTCGCAGAATTGGCAGCATGGACCACTGAGACGGCGGGCGTTTTTTTTCTTCAGTACAATGCGAGGAGTGGGTGATGAGTCTCGAAGACATGGGGATTCTGAATGTTGGCTGGGGCATTTGTGGTGTCACCAGTTCTCTTTACGCATTGCACTCGCACAGCCCATCGGTCAAACACTCGGCGCTGTCGTCACTGGCGACGGACAAATCCAAAATGGCGGGCGAAATCGGGGGCTATCTCGCCGAAGTGTTTGCGCAGGGGCATCCAAAGTTGATCGCGGAAATTGGTGCCTTCACACGCACCTTCAAAGGCTACGAAGGGTTTTCAGTGGTTGACTACTTGCGTCAAGCCAAGGTCGCAGCGTCTTCGAGTGCTGTCATGGGGGATTTTTCGATCGCGATGCCGCCCGATTCGGTCGTGGACTATCTCAAGCGTCGTTGCGGATTTAGGAATCCCTCCGTCCTCTGGCAGTCAGGAAAAGGCATGATGCCGGCGAGCAGCGTTGGTGCCGCGAAAGAGTTAATCATCGGCGTCGGCATTCCCGAGATGAAAATGTACGGCGGGCTGTGTCACTATCTCTACCAAGCCGCAAACGGAAAAATTCACAGCTGGGGCGAAATCTTTAACGACATCGCGTTAGCCGGCGCGAAGGTCAAACTTCCCGCTTGGACGCCCTGTGCATTGATTTCGCCTACCGGTTGAGAGTGAATGTAACCCATGAGCAAAAATGAGATGACCCTTTAAGCGGAGACAGTGATGCCTGATTTAGAAGAAGTGATTGCATTGAAGTTGTCTGAAACATTGTTGGCCGACAAATCCGTCAAGGTTTCAAAAGGCGATGCCGAGGAACGCCGTCAGGTGATCTACCGGGGCTATACCTTTCAAATCAGTAGAGGCCATGCCTATCGCGACCATGCGACGGGACCCGCAACGAATCCGCGTTTTAGCGGTCCAGACAAATCGGTCGAGAAAGCGATCATGGACGATGCGATTCGCCGCATCGAGGCCGACGCGATTCCGAAGGTCACGGGGATCGCGTCGCCCGGAACCGGCGTGCTCGTTCACGGTGTACCGATCCGCTACAACCTGGTGCGGATCAAAAAAGGCGCGGCGGGTTTCATGTACATGATCAGCGACTACATGGTCTGGCAGGGCGACCCCGAGGCACTGCAGAAATTTTGATCGTCGTGGTTGACGTTGATGCCATTGCAGCGCAATCCGTCGGCGCACGCCATGCCTGGGTTTTTACCCGCCCGTTGTGATGGGTGAGAACCCGAAGGACTCCCGACAGCATTGTCACCCTCACAACACCAAACCCTGGAGAATTTTAATGGCACAGAATCGCGTCGCGTTTATTCCCTGGAACGAAAACCAAGCCGGAAACTTTAAGACAGAGTATGAAGATAGTCACGCAAACCGTGCACTGACTCATCACAAGCGAAAGTGGACAATTGTGTATTTGGACAGCCCCGGCCAGCCATTGGCGGATGTCGGATGTGGATTCGGGACCCGGATTCATATTGCGGGGCACGGCGCGATCGGTGATCCCGACATTGGCGCCGACCATGGCACCGGTGGTGGCGACAAGAGCTACTCTGAAGTCGTGGATGCCATGTTCGCAAAGGGGCTGAAGAAACGCTACATCGGTACGATCGCATGTGACGTGTGCTACAGCGCGTTGGGCGATCCGCCGTTTGCAAAGCTACTTGCACGCGAACTCTATCAGCGTGGGCTAAAGGCCAGTTGCGTCTTGGGATACAAAGGAAGCATGGGGGCCGAATACACTGATGAACTTGGTGGTCATAAATACAATCACCGCGTCGTCGATGTCGAAGACGAACATGGCAATGTCATTGACACCGTCAAGTCGAGCAAGATGCAAGAACGATTCTTTGGATGGACGTGAGCCGGTATCACCGGGCGGGCAGTCTGAGCACCGCCGCCTGTCCATGAGTTGGCAGACCCAGCGTTTGCAAATGCAGCGTTTCGCTCGGCCTGCGTCCTGGTGGTGTAAGGTCACAAACGCTGCAGTGAAGACGGAACGTCGCCTTCACTTCCAGCCGAAGAACCGTGTCTGCGCTGTGCTGGATTTGACTTCTCTTCCGTCCGTAAGTTCAATCATGCGGTGACTGTGTTTGCCACCCCTATCGCTGCCGTCTGCGAAGAACGTGTCGTAGGTTGCATATCAATCATTTTGTCTCCACCCTTGTCAGCCATGGGCAATCAGTGTCGACGCCCACACGTTTTGCGATTCCGGAGGGGAGGTCCGAACCGACGTCGAATTTGCCCGTCGGAACGGCCGGCCAAATCAATGAACGATTCGGGATCGATGCCAAGCTTCTGCCTCTGCCGCATCGCTGGTGCAGCATCGGCGGCTCAGTTGAATCCGAAGAACCGCTCTTGCATCTTGCTCGACTTGTGCACCGCAACGCGATTGTCGTTTTCGTCCATTTCGTACACCATGCGGTGAGTGTACTTGGAGCCGCCGAGCATTTGCTGCGAGGCCGGATGATACGTCGAGATCAGCGGACCCTTGTAGCCGAGCACACAACTTGCCTTCAGCCCACGCTTGTACAACTCTCGGGCAAGCATCTTGGCGTACGATGGCGACCCGATGGCACTGTAGCAGACGTCGCAGGCCACCGTGCCGAGATAGTATTTTTTGAGACCCTTTTCGAACATCATGTCGACCAGTTCCTCGATGCCGACGTCCGCTGCACCCGTCCCGTGGTCAGCACCCAGTTCTGGATCCCCGATTGCACCGTGCCCGACCACATGGATACGAGTGCCGATTCCTGCACCAATCTTTGCAAGTGGCTTGCCGGGTGTATCACGACAGATCACCGTTACTTTGCGTTTTCGGTGTGCGCTGCCTTTGTCCGAATGGTCTGCATCAGAGTGTTCCGATGCGAAGGTCCCCGATTGCGCTCGATCCCACGGTATGAACAGCGTGCGACTGGTTGCCATATGATTTCTCAGGTGTTGTTAGGTTCAATCCCATTTTCGGTGAACGCGAGTTTCGCACCACACGCATTTTGATCTGCTGCGGGGGCGCTGTCGCAGCCATAGAGTAGCTTATTGCGAAGATCGCTGCTTTCAAGACGTAAGCCTTGGAATTCCTTCCACTCGTATCGGCAGAAATTGACGCCGCGTTGAGGGCATCAGCGCCGCTGCGGGCATCAGGTTCTGGGGCTGCCTGAACCAGCGAGCAATTCGTGCCGGAAGGGCACAAGCGATTTTCACATCTCTCTCCTCCGCACCGTTATTGGAGAACTCTCTCGCGGACTCTTAAAATCGTACCGCCGTGATAGGTGACCAGCAACGACTTCGACGCCGGCGATCGCGCAAAAAGTGTTAAGATGTAAGCCTCTTCCGCCGGCCAGGGATAGGCGTAGACCACGTCACTGGTTCGCGGACCGATCGGATAGGGCTGGTGCAATGTCTCTTCATCGCATCGTTCGGGCAGCTCGCGATAACTGGATTGGATGAATTTCGCCGTGACGTTCGCTTCGTTTGCGAGGGTTCTGGCGAATCGGCAAAGCGACGGCTCGATCTCAATTCCGCTGGCCTGGTATCCCAGCTGTGATGCGATGCAGGTCACCACTCCCAGACCGCTGCCCCATTCGCAAAACGATAGGTCACCGCCGCGTCCACTGCCGAGACCACTGCCGAGACCCGCGTCGCGGACGTGCTTGAGCGCGTGGTAGGCGATGTAGTAGTTGCTGTTGACCAACAACGGAATCCGCTTTTGATCCTCGTCCGATTTCATTTGCCCGTGCAGACGCTCGGCGATCTCAATCGTGCGGAGAATTTCAGGCGGCGGCGTGTCCCAGCACACCGGAATGTCAACGTCGATTAAGTCCATCGGTGGCGAACGAGGTTCCTGCTTTACGTCGTGATGCTACGACCAAGGACCGGCGAGCGCCGACGGCGGGGACGAGACCGATTGCACTCGCAGGACTCGCGCGGCGTTGCGGTTCTTGAAACTCATCAGCGGCATCACCCCCTGGTCCAACACCTGTTCGGCCACGCGCTCGGAAAGAAACACTTCCGCACAAGCCTTCAAGTGCACTTCGCCGTCTTCGTCCTTGTACGTCAATGCGGGCAAATCACCGATCTCCTGCAAATCCCCCGGAGTCATCTCCCATCCGGATTCCAGGAACGATGTGGCCAACAACGTTGCGACAAACAACGACGGTGTTCCCCACAACAAGGACTCGTGATCAGTGATCGGGTCGTTGATCTCCTCGAAATCAAACGCGTCGACTGAACTGGTCGATGCACCGTAGGGCAATCGCAACAAAAACCGCGGGCCGGACAACCCGATCCAAGGCGCCGCCGCGCTCTTGCGAATGCTTTCCCAATCCGCTTCTTGTCGACTCGGCTCCGCAGCGGGTTTGGGGATTTCATCGGTCCACGCCTGGCAACCGACCAGCTGTGGCGATGCGGCCGCCAGCACGGGGCCTCCCGAGTTTGCCCCGATCGCTCCCAGTCGGGTCAGCAAGATCAGATCGTTCAATTCATGGCTGAAGGTTTCGTTGCAGACTAACAGCGAAAAGGGGACTTGTTCTCGGTCGGTGACCAGACGTCGGAACAGCAACGAATCTTCCAACTGTTCCGACGACGATTCGCCCGCTTCCAACAGCTCCGGTTTGGTGACATCCCAGAGGAAGACCTGGACCTCTTCGGACTGTGTCACTTGCGAGACGAGAAAATTCAATCCCAGCCAAGCGGCTTCCAAGGCCTGGAACGATCGGTCATGCAGGATCGTCCGCATCTGTCCGGCGATCGCCGCGTCGGCGTGGGCGATGTACTCGTCCTGCCGCGGGTCCGGCTTGGGTTCGATGTAGGGCGCGACGATCTGGTTGATCAAGCCTTGGATGTCCAGCTGTGGTGACCGTGGCCCCGTCGTGTCCACGCTCTTGGCCGATTGACCCAACACACGCTCCAACGTGTCCGAATCGGTTTCGTCAGCGGACTTGGTTGGCGCGTCCGCTGCCGCCGACGCGTCCTGATCCGCGTCGGTTGGTTTGTCTTCCGTTTGAATCGACAACGCCTGGCTCAAGTCGGCGACGGCATCGGAGAACGATTTGGGATCCGTCAGCCGCTTTCGCAACTGTCGCAACTCGTGAAAAATCGGCACGTTTCGATACAGCGAATCGGGATGGAAGTCATCCAGCGCGCTGATGCCGATCTCGATCACGCCGTCGCGATGGTCGCTCAACCGGACCGCTGCGGTCGGAGCGATTTTTTCCAGCACGTCTTCGAAGTTGTCGATGTCGACGCGTTGAAACTTCTTCTCCGCCAGTGATCCGGAGACGCCTGCGCGGCCGGAAAAGTTGCCCATCACCACGATCCTCATCGGCTGCTGTGGATCGAGCGGGCGTGCCGAACCGACATTGCCGAATTGAAAGCTGGATTCGAATGAGTTGGACAACGTAGGGACTCCGATTCAGGCAACGGTGGACGGGGAGGTTTCGGAACGGTTTCGTCGATCAAAAACCGGGTATGCGGTCAGGAATTGTTGGTGTCTAGGCTTTAGCCGATTTCTCGGCACAACGAAGCGCCGCAAGGCAGGACATCAGCGAACCGCTTGCATGCAGTTCATGGTGGTGACCGGTTAATCGTCCGTCGACTTTGCGGCGCGATAGCCGTCTTTGTATCCATGTTTGTACGCTTGATTCAGCAGGACGGCATAGTGATTGGCACTGCCGGCATCGCGGCAGGTCAAGATGGACCGGCCGGTCGGATCCAGCACCTCAAATTTTCCCGATTCTCCGGCGACATGGAAAAGCTGACTCTCTTCGGACAAAAGATCTCTCCGACATTCACATCATGGCCCTGCGCGACGGTTTCTCGTCCATAATCTACCAGCATTGCGAAGCGTTGTCGCGACTTGGAGCGACAAGATCGCCGGGGTCGAAGTCAAACGTGTCTTTGTGAAGGTGTGATTCATGTTTTGTATTTGCATGCCGAAAGTCGCCGAAATGGCCGCCGGCATCGAGATCCCGCCGGCCGCGATCGAGGTGCCGCCGCTGCCCGCCGGTGCGGCCGGGCTGGCAGCCGCGGCGGGAGTCGCCGCAGCGGTCAACGCGACGGCGGGACTGGCCGCCTCCGGAGCCCTCGAGGCGATGCTCAGTGTCGAGCTGCCCGCGTTTTCGATGGAAGCGGTTCTGGCGATGGAAGCGATGGCGCAAGTCGGTGCCGCGTTGGGGATAGACATGACCGCACCGGGCGCCGCGATGGAACTGTCTCTCGCCGCGGGTGCCTTGAACATCGCCGCGCCGGCATTGGGTGAACTGGGCGGGGCGCTCGGTGCCGCGATGGAGCCGCTGGGCGGACTGCCGATGGCACTGGGGATCAACGCCGCGATTGAATCCTCCCTGGGAATCGACATGGCCGCTCCCGGTGCCGCGGCGGCTCTCGAAGCCAGCTTGGCGGCGGCGCTAGAGGCTTCGCTGGCGATCTCCGGCACCCTCGGACTTTCCGCTTCTGCCGGAGGTTCCTTTGCGATGGAACTCGCGTTGGCCGCCCGGGCACTCAACGCAGCGGTCGCGTTGGGATTCGACCCCGCCGCCCCCGGCGAATTTGCCGCGGCGCTGGAAATGGCTGGCAGTCTCGAAGTGCCTCCGTTGGCGATGTCGGCCGGTGAGATGGGCGAAGTCAGCGCCGGGCTCTCCGACTTCGGACTCGTCAGCGCCGAGATGGGCGGAATGTCCATGGAAATGGCCCTGCCGGCGATGGAAGCCGGCGCCGCAGAGATGGCGGCCAACATGGAAGCCGCCGTCGCGGCCTCCGGCGAAATGGCCGCCGAGTTAACCGGCGGTGCCGAAGGGGCCGCCGCCGCCGAATTGGCTGCCGCGATGGCGGCCGCCGCCGAAGCACCGATGCCCGCGGCACCCGCGTTGGCTGCGATGGAGCCGGGCGGATTGCCCAGCATGGGCGACATGTCGATCGCGGCCTCCATGGCCGCTTCCTTCGAAGCCGCGATGGAAACGCCGATGGTCTCCGGTGCTCCCTGTCCCAATATCTTTTGCGTCGCCGGACGTTGACGACGGTGATGCAAACCAAGCGGATAGGCCCATGCAACCTACTTTGACGCCGAGCGGGGTGTCTTTCGTTAGCGGTAGCCCGCGAGCCCTCCGGTCTTTCACGCTGTTACGCTAAAACCTCCAGAGCCAAAGTAGATGGCCTTGGGGGATAGGCTTCCGGCCGGTCAGTCCAAAATCCACCGATTCACTTTCACCCACCACGGAGTCTCGCAACGTGCTACGCATCAAAGCCCGCCACATCCAGGTCTCCAGCCCCGAGCTGGCCAACGAGGTGATGGTGAAATGGCAACAGGGGGCGAATTTTGAAGAACTCGCTCGCGCCTATTCGGAATGTCCGACCGCCCGCCAAGGCGGCTCGCTGGGCGAGTTCGGTCCCGGGCACATGGCTCCCGAACTGGAACCGGTGTTTCTGCAAGGTGACATCGGCGACGTTTATGGACCCGTCGCCACCGCCAACGGTTACCACATCGTCGAAGTTCTCGCGCGGACTGACTATGAGTAGCGCCTTCGAATGCGATGGCACAATCTTCCTTCCCAAGCTAAACTGCACTTCCGCGTCTTTCGTTTATTCGGCACTGCCACAAGTTTGATTCCATGGCTCCTCCCGCTGCTCGCATGACCGATCTTGTCAAACAAGACGCTCCGCATTGCCATGCACCGATTCATCCGCCGGCGCCGGTCCCGACGCCTGTGGCCCATCCGCCACTTCCGTTGGCGATTATCAAGGGCCAAGCCAACGTGCTGATCGGGAAAATGCCCGCCGCACGCGTGACCGACACGACGCTGCCTTGCATGTTACCAAGTTGTGTTCCCGCCGGCCCCGGCATGATCGCCAAGGGATCAGGGAAGGTGATGATCGGCGGCCTGCCTGCCGCCAGGGTAAACGACTTGACCGCCCACGCCAGTTGTGTCGCTCCGATCCCCAGCCCGGTCGGCAAAGTCCTACCGCCGGGCTGCCCGACTGTCATCATCGGGGGCTGACGTCTCGTGCGACGCCGGCACCTCGAAACCTTTCAACCGGTCTGCCCGGTTTGTCGCGCCGCGACCGACCAGATTCATTTCCTCGAACTGGCGACGGTCCTCAAAGAAGTCGACGACCACATCGTCGAAGGCTTGTTGCATTGCAGCAACATCCAGTGCCAACGCGAATACCCCATCATCGATGGAGTGCCGTTGATCATCCGAGACATCCGCAGTTATCTCTCGGAGAATGTGTTCCAGGTCTGCCAACGGGCCGATCTGAGTGAAACCATCGAAAGCGTGTTAGGCGATTGCTGTGGGCACGGGTCGACGCTGGACGCGATCCGCCAGCACACCAGTTGTTACACCTGGGATCATTACGGTGATCTCGATCCGGAGGAGCCGCCGGTCGATCCGAAACCGGGTTCGATGCTGAGTGTCCTCCGGCGCGGCTTGGAATTGTCCGAGTTGCAATCGGCGAATCTTGACAACGTTTTGGATGTCGGATGTTCCGTCGGACGAGGCACGTTCGCGTTGGCCGAAAAACTGGATCGCCCGATCCTCGGCATCGATTTGAATTTTCCGATGTTGCGCATCGCCGCCGGGGCGTTGCGTGACGGTGTGGTGCGTTATCCCAGACGTCGCGTCGGGGTTGTCTATGATCGTCGTGAATTTCCGGTGACCTTTCCGAACACTCATCAGGTTGACTTCTGGGCCTGCGACGCAACCGCGTTGCCGTTTGTCGAACATTCGGTCGACGCCGCTTTCAGCATGAACCTGCTCGATTGTGTCCACTCGCCGCTCGAGTTTCTCGCCTCGCTCGGATCGGTTTTGAAGCCCGATGGCTCGGCGGTCCTGGCCTGTCCCTACGATTGGTCTTCCTCGGCCACGTCGATGGAAGGCTGGCTCGGTGGGCATTCCCAACGCGGCCCCGGCGCGGGTGCCAGCGAACCCATCTTGCGACAGTTGCTCAGCCCTGATCACCCGCAATCGTTAACCACGTTGCGTCTGGTGGTAGAAGACAATTGCCCCTGGCACGTCCGCATGCACGACCGCAGCGTGGTGTCCTACGACAGCCATCTCGTCGTCGCCCAAAAGTGTCGCTAAAAAGTGGCGTACGCTTCCAGCTTGCGACGCGTGGCGTAAGCTTCCAGCTTGCGATTACCCGGCCTTCGCGGGACGTCGATTCTTTTACTGCAGGATTTGGCAACCGATTTAGATTCTCTCCCTCTGGGAGAGACGGCGTTTGCGCAGCAAGCAAACGCCAGAGAGGGCCGGTGTTGCGCAAGGCTTAGCACTTCCGCGACGATCGATGTGGGCTGCAAAACCGATCACCAACCCCCTCATCCCCAGCCCTTCTCCCCCACAAATCGTCAAGCAAGCTTGATACGATTTGTGGGGGAGAAGGGAGCAATGAATCTTGCAGTAATAAAATCGACGTCCCCAGAAGGCAAGCAAGATGCTTACCCCACTATTGATTCATGGACCATGCCCTACCGCCCGACCGGCAACAAGCCGCCTGCGTTGGGAATTGCGACCTCGACATAATCACGATCCAGTTTCCAGGCGCCGTCGATTTCCTGGTCGCGGTTCGTCACGCGGACTTGACGGATCGGCTCGTTGCGTCTCGAACGATAATAAAACGTATGCACCGACATCCGGCGTTCGGGGTCGAACTGTCGCACAATTCGAACCGGTTTTTCGTCGATCGATTCTCGAAGACTGATTTTGATCGATGTGACCGGCACGTCCGGATCGAAAAAATCAACGACGTATCTGCGACGGGCCACGCCGTCGACAAACTGGGTTCCCAACGGATCGATGCGCACCTGGATTCCGGGGGTGACTTCGACCGGTTCGTTGGACGTTTCATCGACGGTGATCGTCGTGTTCAATCGGCTGAGTCCGCGTCCCGGATCATTCAAGTTGCCTCCGGTCGCGACTGCGGGCGGAAGCAATTCGATCGTCGTTGCCTCTTCCGCCGGCCGCGACCAGATTCGCAACCGCGCGCGAGCGGCGGTCGCTGGCCAATCGTTTGCCACAAGATTCATCACCGGGACCGGTTCCCCGGGCTGGAACGTTGCGTCAAAGAACGCGTACGCTTGGCCGATCGCGCTGCCATCGACCCCCACCGGTTGAACCTGAATCCAAACATCCGACGGGCGTCGCGTCGCCCGCCAAAGCGGTTGATCCGTCGTGCCGGCTGAATCCCTCTGCTGCCACGACACGGGAAAGTCGATTTGCCCCGGCGCCCGACGGATTGCTCGATGCACACGCACCACTTGCTCGGTCGCGATCCCTTCGGTGGTTACCAAATCTGCCATCGCTTCGACGTTGTCGTCGTAGGCATAGTCGTAGATCTCCGTGCCCGCCTCATTGACGTACAACTGATAGGCTTCGCCGCCTTCCAAGACCACCGGTTCGACCGCCAGCGGCGACCGATCCGCGTCGGCCGCGGCGGTATCGACCCATTGCCGGCCTTCGTATTGCAGTGCAAACAACTCGGGAGCTGCCGGGGCCGGGATCACTTGTGTCGGTGTGGCCAGCGTCGTTGGCATCTCCGGGCGTTCGGCGTTCTGATACGATCGCAGCCGATACATGCCGGGGGCCAGCAGATTGCGGACGGCTTGTTTCAAATCCGTGGAACTGCCCAGTGCCTGGAAACGCCCACCGGTCTCGCGACTCAAGTTTTCGAACGCTTGCACGGCGTCTCGTTGCTGCGTCCGATCCATTCCCAAGCCGAGGATGTGGACGGGGACTTGGCTGTGCGTCCACGCCTCGCGAACATCGTCGTCACTGGTCGCCGAAACGTTGGTCACCGAAGACGGAATGTACTGATAATTGGCCCCGTCGGTGATCGCAATGACGTGGCGATCGGCCTTCGCATCCGCGGCGGAAAACTCTTGAATCGACCGCATCACGGACAGGTACAGTGGCGATTGTCCCCACGGTTTCAAGTCGCTGATCTCGGGGACCAGGGACTGAGCCGTCGCCAGATCAAACTCGCTGAGCGTCAGAATGGATTCGACGTCCCGTTCGGGCGTCAACGTCGGGTCGATCGGGCCGGTGAAATCGGGCCGGGTCAGCAGCTTGATCGGCTCATCAACACTCCATCCCAAACGGTGACCGAACGCCTGCACGCCGACACGGACGTTGCGACGCAGCCCCAGATCGAACAGCATTTCTTGCAACGCCGCCTTGGCGACTTCCATCCGCGATGCACCGCCCTCGCCTTCCGCCTCCTCGCTTTCACCGTCGAGTGGTTCGCTCATGCTGGCCGAACAGTCCAGCACAAACACGACGGACAATTCGTCCCAGGGACCGTTCAGTGTCACTTCGCTTTTCTGATAGTGATACGGCTGAAGATCAATTTTCAGCCCGCCGAGTTGTTCGACGTCCAGCGTGCCGCCGTACTCGTGGCCGCGGAAAACCGTTTGTGCTTTCAATGCCATATCTGATGTTGCGACTTCGGACGGCATCACGACTTCATAGCGTGCGTTCGCCGAGGACAGGACGAAAGCGTCAGAAGGCTCGATCGTTTGAAAGTCGAGGCGTCGCGTTTCAGTCCTTACCGCAACGGTCGCGGTTCCCGAGGGCGGCGTGAATCGATCGGCCGCCGCATCGCCTGGTTCCGAACTGACGACAAACGATGAACGCACCGCATCCACGGGATTCAGTTGAATCGTTCGCGGGGCGGATGTCGCCAACCAATTCGGCAGGAACTGACGACTCGCTTCGATCCGCGTTTTCGCAGCTTCGATCTCGACCAGCCGATCGCCACCGCCGGCGGAATCCTTCCACAAACGATCCAATTCGGCAGCCGATTCCAGGTAGTCGCTCGCGGCAAGGTCAAAGAACGGCCGTTCGCGTCCGGCCGGTCCCCAAAAATCGCCGATCGCTCGATCGGCATGCCACACCAACAGTGACTTGATGCCGACGGTGCGCAGCTTTGCGATCGGGTCGGATTCGGGTCGGGGAAACCAAATCGCCGCCGCGGCACGCATCCGACGCGCTGCGCCGCCGCAGATCTGGTGCTCTCCCTCCAGCGTCGACTCCGTTTCAAATCGCTTCATCTCGCGGCCGACCGAGTCGACAAAGTTGGCGATTCGATTCTTGTTGCCACCATCCGATCTGGTCCGTTCACCACCGAGCAGCAGGTCGAGCGGATGTTGGTTCCAACCGGCGATGCGAGCCGAATAAGCGGGGGCCGGTTCATCGGCTGATTCAGTGTCTTCCGCACTCGGCGCGTCCAGCGTCTGCTGAACGCGAGCGATCATTTCGTTCCGTGCTGTTCGCAGTTGACGTCTGGATTCCCAGTCGACCAGCGGCACCGACAAGACGGCTTCGATTTCACCGATCGTCGTCAACTCATTCGTCAGACTTTGGCGGACCAGCTGACGTGTCCGCAGGGTCAGCGATTCTGCCAGCGACCCCATCACCGGCTGGATAGATTTATCCGCAAAGGCGTGGGCTGCACGGATGGACTCGATCACCGCCTGTTGATCCGCCGCGGCATGGGGGACCGTGTCAAGTTGGGCCGCCAGTTGTTGGGTGTTGACGATCAACGGCAGAACCAGATTGTCAATCGCCTCTTGGGTCTCTTTGGATGCCATCGCGCGGTTGGGATGGGCAATCCATTGTGCGTAGTACGGCGTGACGGCCATCGATTGATCGCAAATCTGCATCGTCGCCGCAGCCCGGTTGGCCGCTTCGAGTGACGCTGCGTATTTCGACTCCGTTTCTCGGACGCTGTCTTCCAGTCCGTTCTGCAAACGCAGAAACACGCTGTCTTCGGCACGCCGACGCGCGGCATCGATCGGACCCAGCAAGACACGCTTCCAGCGATGAACGCGAAGGTCCGAAGGGATCCCGGTGGTATCACGCGGGACCGAAAGATCTTCGATGGACCCCTGCAGTGTCAGCAGCTTGCCGAGTAACTCCGGCTGCTGCCAAAGGCGTGGCGTCTGGTAGCGATCAAGCATTCGGATGAAGTGCGCGTCGCGATAGTTCGACGTCGCCTGCGTTTGAAACGCGTCATGCACCTTGGCGAGCAGTCCGGCGTCGGGCTGGTCGGACAGTTCTTTCCATCGATCTCGCAGTTGCGTGCTGGAGATCACATCCTGGGTGCCGAAGAATTCGGCCAGCGACAGCGAGTGGACGCTCAGTGAACGCGGCAGCGGCGGTGGATCGCCGGACAACAACGAATAGGCTGCTGCGTAGGTCGGGTTCTGTGGCAGCTGTGCCATCCGATGTTCGGCCGCCGTGATGTCGCCGACCACCCGATTGAAGGTTCGTTTGGCAAGTGTTTGGTACCCCTTGCCCGCGCCGGAGAGTTGTTCCAGCCACAGTAGGTCGTGCTCCAAATCACGAAACGCGATCGGTTCATGACGATAAAGCTGTGCTTCGCGAATCTGGTCCAGCGATCGCCACAGGGCGTCGAGCTGAGGATCCGAAATCGTCGGACCGGGGCGACGTGTCACTGGGCGACTGGTCAGTTGTTTTAACAGCTCCGGGTTCAAACTCCGCGCGAGTCGAAAGTCCGATTTCGAAGTCGTCGTCATCAGGATGGGGTGTTGTATTGCGCCGCGGCTTTGCCGGACCCACCATTGCACATGTGACCGGACGTAACGATCCAGCTCTTTCAAGTCCACCCAGCCGTCACCATTGCCGCGGTTGGCCATCTGATCGGCGGCGCCTGCCAAGCCGTGTTGCAGGTAGTGGCCAAACACCGATCCGGCCAGGTCGGCCGAAACATGCGACGTCTGCTCCGGTCCAGCGGACAGCAAAACGGCCAGATCGACCGTCGTTTTTTTCGCGGCCACTCGATCACGAAAGGTGGCCTGCACCTTGTCGGCAAATTGATTGGCAGCCAACCCGATGTTCCAATTCACCTGCATCCGATTGCAGTCGAGAATCAGCAACGCCTTGCGTTTGGCACCAAGCTGCTCAAAACGATCGAGCAGCGCGTCCAGATCGATCCAGGATTTGGGATCGGTCATCGCGGCTTTGGGGGGAATCAAATGAATCGCACCACCGCTGCTTTCGGCGACGCCGTGCAAACTGACCCACACGATCAATGGCACCCGGTGGCTTTGGCCCTCAGCCCGTTTGATTTCGCGTTCCAGCCGCTGGTAGAAATCCGTCGCTTTAAAAACCGGATCATCGCTGCCGCGCAGGGTGATGGTTTCACCGTCCATCGCGGCCAGCTTCTCAAAATCTTCCTTGGCCCACGCGTTGGGCGGCAACGGCCAGCTGTACGGCGCGGCCGACAAGACGACCATCGGCGTCCGTTTGGGCGAAAGCAACAACAGCCAGATCAGCCAGACGAACAACAGCAGCGCGGCCAGCAACAACGCACCCCAGAGAAATTGCCGCGACCGACGCCACAGAAAGCCGAACACATCGACGCCGCTGGATCGGTCACCCTGCCAAATGCTGCGTGTCGATTTCTTGGTGTTGCCGGCGGGCTGGATCGGTGATGTCGACATGGATTCGTCGTCCGTGGGGCTCGTCGTCCGAAGGGAACGTTACTCGCGGGCTGTCGATTGAAGCCCGCATGCGTTAGCAAGGGGCCACGCAACGTTCCTCGCTCACGCATCGGGCTATCATCATGGCATTGGATTCGGAACATCGACGAAATCGACAGCCCGCTCGCGTCGAACCGAATCGTCGTCGGATTCCAGCGTCGGGTCAAAACTTTCAGGCAACAAGAAGCCCGCGGTGGCGGTCGAGGGAACCGTTTCGGAATCCGCGTCGGTCGTATGGCCGACGACCGCGACGGGGGATTCGACTGCCGTCGCGTCGCCGTTGGCATCGGATGACGTGGTCGTCGTCGCGACCGCCGGAGTAATCTCGCCGGCCGGCGTGGGAACCGCGTCGGGCGACGTCGGGCCTTCGATCGGCAGGCCTTCACCGTCCAGCGATGGCACGCCGCCGCAGTCACAGATCACTAGGCGGGCGTTGCGGCGAACCCTTGCCGACGATTCCAAAAAGCACCCCGAATCGTCGCGCTCGTAAGCGATCTCATAGAGCTTTTTTAATAATTTCGGCGAACAGCAACTGTTCTCGCGACAGCACTTGCACGCATCACCGCTCACACTTCGCAGACCCCGGACCGCCGCATAACGGATGTCCTCGCTGCAGTCTTCCAGTGCCGCAAGCATCGCCATTTCAGTATCCGGATAGCATTCCCCGCATCCACGACTTGCCAGATAGTTAATCGCTTTGGCTTTCTGGGGCGCCTTGTCGTCTTCCATCTTCGCCTCCGCGGCCGCTTTCTCTGCCGGGCTGGCGTCGGGTCCCAAATTGGCCGGATCCGTGATCGACTTGATCGGCGGTTTCGCCTCCAGACCGGGAAACCGGGTTCCCAATCGATTGCGAACCCGTTGCCCGACGGTGCGGACACCCGCGAACACGACGTCCAACCCTAAGAACTGTGGCAGCGTCATGCCGGGCGCGGCGGCCGGCGGAGCAACCGCAACGATCGTCGTCGCCCCGGCTTGAGCCGATGTCGGGGGTGCAGGGGCGGGGGCCGCCGGCGGAACCGACGCACAACCCACGCAGGACACCATTGCGATAAAGCAGATCCCTATCGAAATGCGGTTGCGACTGTAGGTCATTTGTCTCTTTAACGAAAAATGAATCGCGCCTTGCTAACACGTTTGTAGGATTGGACCTCAACGGTCAAGAAGTCCCTGCCGGGCTCCACGGTGTGGCAGCGGCGTTCGCGTCCGGGGGGCACCGGGGCGCATCGATAGCCACGCACACCCCACTGTATCGGTCATTCCGTTGACGACGTTTAAGCGAACTACAGAAAGTTTGCGGGCGGGCGTCGAATAAAAAAACGTCGGTGTCCAGAAGTTTGAGCCCGTAGGCTGGCGCCAAACGGCTGATGATCGTTTGGTCTCAGCCGGTTCGCTTCAGCGTCCGGGCCTGATTCACCCACGCTACGGCAGCGTCACGTCCACTCGCAGCGTCCGCTCCGGCCCGACCGTCACTTCGACGTCTTGCTCAATGCGATGGACGCGATTGCGAATCACCGCGCGTGCGGCCAACCGATAACTGCCCGGTGAAACCCCGCCAATCACGTACGCACCATTCTCCGTCGAACGGACGGACACTCCCGACGCAGCCGACGCGGCAGCATCCGGGCTGACGGCATCCGGGGCCACGGCCGGATCCTCCGCAGTGGGCGTCAAAACCACTTCCGCGTCCGGCACATTTTTCTCTCGAAATTGAATCGTTCCCACCAGATTCACGGTCTGCTGTTTGACACGCTTGTTGCTTTCGGTCGGCGAAACGATTTCCATTTCGACCGCCACCGGATCGCTTTCGTTCCCGACACGATCCACACCCCGCACCAGCAGCGATTTCTTGCCCGCGTCGGCTCCCGAGTCGACGGTCAAGATCCACTGTCGATCGGACGTCCGCGAGGCCGTGAAAATGTTTCCCGCCACGGGAAACTCGCCGTTTCCATCGACGTCAAAGGCGGCCTCCACCTTCGTCACGTCCGATCCCTCATCCCAGGCCCAAACCTCCAGATCCACTTGGCTGTTGACCGCTGCAAAACTCAATCCGTCGGTTCGAGTCACCGGACCGACGACCGGCGCCGCGGTGTCAATCAACAACTCAATCTTGCGGAACGATTGGATTTTGTCGTTGATCGTCAAACTGGCCGCGACATCGATCAGCAGATTCTCCAGTCGCTCCGCCGGCAGATCGATCAGGTGGTCCGAAACGACATTGGTCAGTTCGATGGTGCCGTCGGGCGTCGATTGGACAAACCCGATCATCACCCCGCGATCGGTCGTCAATCGAACGCTGTCCTCGGGGTGCGGCACGCCCGACCCATCCAGATCAATCCCGAGGTTCAAGTGATCTCGCCCGTTCTCGAACGACCCAACCGGTGCATCGATCTGAACCGCTACGGGAATCGATTTCGTCGCCCCCAGGATCCCACCCTTCGACGACGTCGTCATCCGCAGATCGATCGAATCGGTGACTTCCGGGACATTCGTCAAGTGCTTGCCACAAGGGACATCAAAGATGAACGACCGCGGATAACCGTCGACGTCGATGTAGACCCGCGCGACATTCGGCGGCGGTGTCGTCGTCGCGATGAACAGATTCGTGGTCGGACTCGCGCGAGTGATCATCCCTTGCAGCTTTCCCCTGGCGCGGCCGCTTCGGTCGTCGGCCAATCGGCACTCGACACGGACCGGAGCCCCCTCGGGCAACCGACTCGGGTCAACCGCGCTGACTTCCACGGTGATCTGCTGCTTCTTGGTGTCAAAGCCGACACGCGGTGAGACGAACCGACGAGGACGCTGGATCGCAAAGCGGACGTGACGATAGGTCGATTGCCCGCTGTCGCGATCGCTCAATTCGACCAGCATTCCGTGAGGCAAGTCCGTCGATTCGATCGGTTCGGCTTCCTCTTCTTTGGCCGCATCGTCCTGCTTCGGTGTGGCGTCTTTCCCATCGGCTTCTTTGTCATCGCCCGGTTCCGCATCCCCGGCGCTGGGGAACGCCGGTTGGCCGTCGCCGGGAACCCACACGTCAAAACTGGCTAGCGGCAACGCACCGATCAGCAACTTGCTCGGATCCGCTGGCAGCGGGCCGATCAAGGCTTGACCCAAGGCATAACAACGCATCGAAATCTGTTTGGTCCGCGAAGCATGATTGACGACACCGAACCGAAACTTCTCCAGCCGATTGGGGTGCGGCAACAGTTCCACTCCCTCGACATCCGTCACGAACGACGCCGCGCCGCGCCCGACGTAGACTTCGGCGACCGGCAACATCACGTCAAGCGACCGCCGCGTCAGCAGAACGGGCGGCTTGGATTCCGCACGCGTCAACTCGGATCGCTCGTACACGTCCACCACCAGCTTTGTCGTTTCCGACGCATGGTCGCGGCGGACGATCTTGATGGGCAAGGTCACCGAACCCGTCGCCGCGATGGTGATCGGCTTTGACCTCCAGGTTCCGAATTGTGACGGGGTGTCGAAGAACTCGGGTCGAATCGATCGGCCGCCAGACGCCGAATCGTTCGATTCGCTTGAGGCAACATTGATCACGTCGACCAACTTCCCTTCGTATTGCAACGAGACCGTGATCGATACCTCACGGTCGCTCGGGTTTTCAAGCCCCAGAATCAACTGTTGCCAGTCGCGGTATTGCAGGTCAACCGTCGCGGGGGCCGAGATCTTGATTCGCGTCGGTTCGGCGGTCGGGGCCGAGACGCGGCAGAGTCGTTCGGATTGGGCTCGGTAATGATCTGCCCAGCCGGCGAACGTCGCCGATTGATGTCCATCGCGGTAGGTCGACATCTGTTCGAGACGTTCGGCCTGCCACCGAATGGTCGAGCGAAGTTGTGTCGCCAAGGACAGTGAGTTCACGTCAACATTGTCCAACTGCCACGCATCACGCGGATCGAGCATCCGCAACAGTCGGATCGCCATGCGGGATGCCGCCGGTGACACGGCACAGGGTGACAACGCACCATCGAGTTCCGCCGCTGAGCGGTAAAACGATTGCAGGGCGGTACCGAATTTCAGGTGTCGGTTCCAGAGTTCCGAGATGTCCGCGGCATCGTCCGCGTCCATCGTCCGATAGACGCCTTCTAACGATCGAAATGACGCGTCGACTTCGCGCGCCGCGGTGATTGCCGCAAACGCGTCCGCTGACACCCCTTCGACGTGAGACAGTCCAACGTATTGCGATTCCAATTGAGCCTGTTCGAACAGAAACCGCCAATCTTCTGCCGAAGGCGTTCGACTTGCATCGGCCAGTGACATTGCATCGGCCAGCGGCATTGCATCGGCCAGCGGCATTGCATCGGCCAGCGGCATTGCGGATACATCGTCAATCGTGACGTTGGCCAGATCGTAATTGGACGCCAGTTGCCGGTCCCGTTGGTCCATCGCTGCCAGCAGATCCTTCCGCAGCGACGAGCTCAACAACGGCGTCTTGAGCAACAGATCGGCTTGATAGGAGTCTCCCGGTGTCGTCGTTTGTGCCAGCAGTCGCTCGGCCGCGACATCGCCACAGGCGGCTTCCATGCGCGACTGAACCGATTCCAATTGCTCCCGGACCTTCGACACCGTTGCCACACTCGGCTGCCCCGGGTGGTTCAACAATCCAGAAAGCTCGTCGGCGAGATTCAACAGCGTCGAAAGGTCTTTGTAGATCACCGAACGTCGACCGGGCACGAACCGAGACATCAGATGCCAATGCATCAACGACGGCAGTTTGGCCAGCAGCACGTCCAACGCGCGCTCGGCCCGACGGACCTCCACAAATTCAAGCTCCGCGGTCGCATAGATTTTTCCGGCGTCTTCGAACAATGTCCGGCAACGCTGTGGCCATTGCAAACCGACCTGGTCAAATACCAGCTGTTCGGCAAAAAAACGAAACTGGTCAGCCCGCTCGACGTCCACTCGCATCCAGCCCGGCGACAACAGGTCCAGTGCCGCGACCCGCTCTCCCGCCAAACACGTCAACGCTGCGATTTGAACCAGATCCCAATCCAGCTCCGGCGAGTCGGCCAGTCGCTTTAAAAATGTCATCTCGACGGTACCGGAAAACTTCGGCCGCCAACGCGTTTTCAGCCACTCGTCAAAGGCATCTCGCGTTTCTTGCTCCAATGCCGCCTGCAATCCCTTCACATCGATGTCCAACGATTGGCCGCAAATCACGGCAGCCGATTGGGCCAGGGCCAGGCTATGAGCCTGTTCAGGTTCGAGGACGGCCAACAGGGAAGCGGTGTCCTCGGAAGCGTGACCAAACAACGATTCCAGCGGCGGTGTGGCTTTCGATGCCGATGCCGATACCGGACCGGTCGGTGCTTTGGCGGGAAAGGTGTCTTTGAGTGTGGATTCAATCTTCTCGGGATCGTATCCCTTGCCGCCGTGAAGCTGCTGTTCAAAGGCCAGCAATTCGGCTTGCAATTCCCGCCACAGGTGTGGTTTGTTTTCGACCGGACTGAAACTCGGATCGGCCGCCGACCACGCCAATGAGGCCGCATCACGCAGTCGCCAGGCTTTGGTGAGCAGTTGCTTCGCCTTGGCCGCCTGATCAGCCTCGGACGGTTTCGATTTCGCATCGCCCGCGTCTCCAGACTTGTCGGTGCTTTCGGTTCCGTCTGCGGAGTCATCGGCTGGACCATCGGCTGGACCATCGGCCGACGAAAGATCGCCTTCGGCCGGCTGTCCGCTACCGCCCGATTCCGGGGCAGTTCCACCGTCCGCGTCTGCCACATCGTTCGACCCCTCGCCGCCGCCGATGATCCGATTCGATGTCAACGTGACCTGTTGTCGCCGTAGCAACCCGCGGACTCTGCCCGAACGCGCGGACGATCCGCCGCCGCCGGCCAGTTCGTCGGGTGGAATGATCAACGCCGCGGCCGTCAATTCCTTGCCAGGATCTTGTTCAAACAACGTCAGCAGTTTGGGATCGGAGTGTCCAGTTTGACCACCGCCCCAAATCAGTTGCGGAATCTGCTCCGCGCCTCGGTCGGTGCTTTGAGCGACCCACTTGGTCACGTTTGCCGACGTGAACGCGACCAGTTCACTCAATTGAATCGTTTGGTCATGATCCAAGTCCGCGGCACCGTTGAGCCCTTCGCCGACAAACATCCCAAAAACACTTCGCCGGGCGGCGCGTGAAACATGCGAGTACTGCAGAGACGAATGTGAACAATAGACCCACAAGGAAGGGTCCTTGGATTGATGCACCGCCTGTTTTAACAGCCGAGGGAAATCGTTGCCGACGACGCCCAATCCGGGGTCATAGTCGATCGTTCCCGCATTGATCAGGATTAACTTCGTCGTCGCGGGCGATTGCCGAACCTGGTCGATCAGTGTTTCAACCGACACACGTCCCAGATCCGGCTGCCGCAAGTCAAAGTTATCACACAGCAAGTAGGCGGACGCGTTGTCGGTGACCCCATGCGCATTGATGTACAAGATCAGGTTGTCGCGTGACGAGATCCCCGCTTCCGCCAATCGGTTTGACAGGTTCTTGGCCGTTTGTGCCGAATGCAACACGTCGCTCTGATCGCGAACCTTCGCTTCTGCGATCGATGCGATCGCCTCCAAGTCCTCGGCCACGAACGCGATCGGCGGCGTGTTGAACGCCTCGTTGCCGCGTGACCCCAACAGCACCAGATGAGTTTGTGGTGCGAAAAAAGGCGGGAACAACAGAAACACCAGGACAACCGTTAGAGCGATCAGACCGATTATGATCGCCGCCCGCCGCAGGTCCCGCGCCAATTTCGCGCGACTCCGCTTCTTTGCCGCTGCCTGCCACGACGGTTGCTGATTCGGTTGCATGATAATCCGTTCTGCTCAAATCAAGATGGGTGTCCCGTCTGGCATCGTGCCGTGGAACAATGTGGGTAGCGTTTCGGCGTGGTGGCCTGCTGCGCGCGGTGCCCGTTGCGACACGCACGCACAGCGCTATACTCTCTTCGACGATTCCGCACGTCGTCCGCTCGCAAGCATCAAGCAGAGATGCTTTTACGGAATGAACGGTTTGCGCCGTGCCATTGACTGTGAAAGGTTGCCGAACGTAACGATTGCACCGTGCTCCTGCGAACTCAAGTAAACCAGTCACCCGCCCTCGCAGGGAGGCAAGTAATGTAAGTCACCCTCCCTCGCAGGGAGGCAAGTAATGAAAGTCACCCTCCCTCGCAGGGAGGCCAGGAATGAAAGTCACCCTCCCTCGCAGGGAGGCCAGGAATGAAAGTCACCCTCCCTCGCAGGGAGGCCAGGAATGAAAGTCACCCTCCCTCGCAGGGAGGCCAGGAATGAAAGTCACCCTCCCTCGCAGGGAGGGTCGAGCGAAGCGAGGGGAGGGTCCCACGAAGCGATCACCGATCGCGCGTCACCAAGCACCAGCCAACCAGTGGGGAGAGGCTTTCAGCCTGTCAATCCCGCATCGACGCCCGGGATCCCCCTCCCCGTTGATTCCCGCCCGCACCAGACACTCGACCGCCTTCAAGACGCCTTTCCGTCGCTCCCATCCGCCCTCTCGTCCCCGCAAACCCAAACGTTTGTGCACTCCATGTCCTCCGAATCCACGCAACCATTCAGCTACGACGAGTTTCCCTACGCCAGCTATCCGTACGCCAGCAGTCACCCGCGCAACCTGGCCGCCTTGGCACAGCTCTTCGCGCTACAGCCGGCGGACGTTTCGCGGTGTCGCGTCTTGGAGATCGGATGTGCCGCCGGAGGCAACTTGATCCCGATGGCCGCCCGTTTCCCCGATTCCGAATTCCTGGGCTTGGACGCGTCGAAGCGTCAGATCGACGAGGGCAAGCCGTTCGTTGACGCCCTGTCGCTGACCAACATCACGCTCCGTCATCAGGACATCCTCGAATTTGATTCCTCCGAAGGCAAATTCGATTTCATCATCTGCCACGGAGTCTATTCGTGGGTTCCGCCTGAGGTTCAAGAAAAAATCTTATCCGTCTGTCGCCATCATCTCACCGAAAATGGGGTGGCGTACGTCAGCTACAACACCTACCCGGGTTGGTACTTGCGGCGAGGCGTACGGGAAATGATGAGTTATCACGCATCGGGATTCGATGACACGCAGACCAAGATCAATCAGTCACGCGCCCTCGTCGATTTTCTCGTTTCGGCGGTCCAGCGGAATCAAGACGCTTATGAAAAACTGTTGCATGAAGAATTGAGTATCGTGCGGGCCAGCGAAGACAGCTACATCTATCACGAACATCTCGAAGACTACAACGAACCGCTCTTCTTTCATCAATTCGTTTCCCGCGCCGAAGCGAGTGGTTTACGGTTCATGTGCGAAGCTCAATTCGCCAGCATGATTCCGAACGAGTATGGTGATGAGACGCGAGGGACGTTGTCGAAGATCGCGCCCGGGTTGGTGCAGATGGAACAGTATCTGGACTTTCTTCGCAATCGAAAGTTTCGGCAATCACTGCTCTGCCATTGCGACGTCCAGCTCAATCGAGCCATCGGACCGGAGCGGCTCAAGCATTTGTACGTCAATTCGCCCTTGGCCGAACAAGAGCCCGAGGGCGAGAACGAATCACCCGACACGCATGTTTTCGAACACGCCTCAGGCCGCACCTTGACCGTCGGCAATCCGATCCAAGTCCACGCGTTCCGCCATCTCGCATCGATCTGGCCGTGTGACGTGTCGATCGATGCTCTAGCCGACATCGCTCGCGAGGCCATTCCGGCCGAGCGACGCCCTGGTGTCGAGGAATGTCGTCATGAGTTGTACGAGACGTTTTTGGAACTGTATTCGTCCAGTCTCGTTGCGCTCTACGCGACGCCGTCCGGTTGCACCGTGGAAATCGGCCCCACGCCGGGGACAACCGAACTGATCCGCCATCAAGCCGAACAGGACAGCCGGGTGACCAATCTGCGGCACGAATCGGTCCAGCTGGACGACTTCGAGCGCGAGATCATCAAACGCATGGACGGCGTCGCGACGATCGATCAAATCGCCGCCGCGCTGCTCGACTATGGAGTCGCGATGCAGGCGGAGTCACCGGACACAGAATCGCCGGATCCGAAAACAGAACTCCAGTCGGTCACCCCCACCCAAGAGCAACTCCGCGCCGTCGTCGAGCAGAAGCTGAAGCGATTCGCCCAAACCGGCCTACTCGCCGCGCCCAATGTATGACCGTAGCAGAACAAGCCAAGAGTTTCGCACCCCAAGCTGCATCGTCGATCAGGACCGTTGGCAGAAAGATCGAGGGCAGAAAAATCAGCCCGCAACCGCGTCCCTTCCCCCCCGAAACCGGAAACCCGTTCACAGCGGCGAAATGCAGACGCGCCGGCGTTGAGTCGGCAAAAAGCGGTCGGAGGAGTTTTCAGGTGGGTATTTGCAGCTCGGCGGGGCGAGGTTATATTACGCCTTCGCTCGAGTTACGACGGTCCGTTAATCCAGACGCAGACCGAGCGAAGAGATCCGTGAGGAGTTGATTTTCCGAAGAAACCCGCATCACAATCCCACCATCGGGGCGTGGCTCAGCCTGGTAGAGCGCTACGTTCGGGACGTAGAGGTCGCTAGTTCGAATCTAGTCGCCCCGACTTTTCTAAACACCGGTCGATACTCGACTTAGAGTAACCGTCATCGCGACGTGCGACCCGCTTTCAAACGAATTAATGGTAATCGATACCATTAATGCAAATCGAAAGGGGTCGGCTGATGCCGCGAACCAAACGATCGGTGCCGGAGATGAAGTACCACATCTCCGGCCAATCACGTGTTTTTCTCGATGGGCGATACTTCTATCTCGGTGCCCACGGCTCCGCCGAAGCCCAGGCCCGCTACGACACGCTTGTGTCAAAGTACCTGGCCAATGGTCGGAAAGTCAGCAATGGCGTACCGACCCATCAGTGCGTCTCTGTCGTCACGGTTGAGAACGTGACGGCCGAGTATCGCCGCGAGATTGATTCGCGGGAGCAACAGCTTGGCCGATACCGACACCTCTGCACGCTGCTGGAGGATGAGTACGGCGATCTTCCGGCTGCCGAGTTTGGACCGCGTCGACTCGCCGATGTCCGCGATCTCTTGGTCGCAACGGGCAATGCTCGGAAAACGGTCAACGAGTACGTGGGGGTCATCGTCCGGATCTTCCGCTACGCCGTGTCGCGGGAGTTGATCGACGTTGACGTGTACCGGCGACTGGAGACCCTTGATCCACTCAAACGAGGGCAGACCAAAGCCAAGGAGTACCAGGAGCGTCAGCCGGCTGACCTGGCCCTGGTCGAGGCGGCCGCCAAGTTCCTTTCGCCGCACGCAAAGACGATCATCGTGTTGCAGGTCGCTACTGGGATGCGGCCCAAGGAAATCTTCGAGATGCGTCCATGCGACATCGACCGCAGTGGCCCGGAGTGGTTCTACCGACCGGCAAACCATAAGACCGAGTCTCACGGCGTTGTTCGGTCCGTGCCGATCGTCGGCGCGGCCAGGGCGGCGCTGACGCCTTTTCTTCTTCGCGATGCCAACTCGTTTTGTTTCAGCCCGGCCGAATCAGCCCAGTGGTTTCGGGATCAGCGGACGGCTAACCGCAAGACGAAACCGCGCCAAGGCAATACCGTTGGATCGAACCGTAAGGCCAATCCGAAACGCAAGCCGGGCGAGAAGTTCACCAAGGACTCGCTCAACCGTGCCGTGCGGCGAGCCTGCGAGAAAGCCGAGATCGAACGGTGGACCCCGTATCAGCTTCGTCACACAGCCGCCACGGCCGTCGCTGAGGCCATCGGAATCGAGAGTGCCCGAGCCTTGCTCAGTCACCAGTCGATCAAGATGACCGAACGCTACGTGCACCGGCAGCAGGAAGAAGCCAAAGCCATCGAGGCCGCCTGGGTCGCGCCGTCGATAGGCTGATCTCACGATTCGGGCACCGATCGACCGATGAAGATTCGTCAACGGAAGATGGCATCGCTCCCGAGATGGACTCGCTGGACGTTGAGATCCAGCGGTCCGGGCCATTTCGCACCTGGTCGCAAGTAGGCGCGGGCTTCTGTGGCCGTAGTGCACACGAGACGGCCGCGGCGTGGTGATAGTTCAACGTTCACGCTGTCGAGCAATCGAGTCCCGGGGTGACGTATCTGGGGCGTCGCACTTCCACGAGCGACCAACTCATCACCGCCCACCTCGCCGATGAGATGGAGTTCCGGATCAGGTTTCGGGTTTTTTGACCCGCCAGGTGATGAGACCCCTTTCCGGAATCCTAGTGCACTCGAGCACACGGGATCACCAGTTTTCGCCGCCTCGGTACTCGCCGTTTCGATCCAGCATCGCGTTCGTTGCATTTTTTGCACTACAACTGATTTCCCATATCCGTTGTCAGCAATTCCCTATCGACTACGCATTTACTGATATTCTTCGCCGTTGGTGTTACCCGAATGGAACTTGGGTCGAGTAAACTCCTCTGCTGGCAATGGCGATGCCAGTTTGCGATTTGCGGAATAAGTGATACGAAGCAAGACGCAAGAATTATTTTCGGCGATCCGTTTGGGTTCCATCGGTGAAAGGCGGAGAGCAATTCACACAACTTGGAATCGAGAAGAAGCAAATCTTGATCGACAGAGAATTTAACGAGGGCGGTCGCAATTACGATGAAGCGATCGGCGAACAGCAAATCAAGCCTAGCGATTTATCGAGGACGACTACAACTGGTTGGTGGCGGTGGATCATTCTTCCCGTGGCAGCACCCGCTTCCGCAATAATCGCAACGATTCTAATCAGTATCCTCGGCGAAGTTTCAATTCGATTGACAAACGCCTATGAAGTTAACGGCTGGGTGCACAACTATGGTTTTCCGCTAATGGCTAGCGGAGTTTTCGGGTTCGTCTGGTGTTTTACGTCTTCCTTTGTTGCTCCGACGGGGAAAGTGCTTACTGGTGCAATAATGGCAACCGTTCTTGCTATGATCGGAGTGTTTTTATCAGCAGTCACTTTTGCGTCTCCCGACGACTATTCGACTAGTCCGTATTTGATGGTGGCGTCCGCGATCGCGACCTTAGTCGGATCAGTAGCAGCGGTTATGCAAGTAGCGAGCTCAGAAAAACAATGACCAAACTGGCCAAATCGAGAGTCATCTGGCTCAGCGACACCAATGTCACCGACGACGGACTGCAGCACCTAAAGGGCTGACCAACTTGCAAAGCCTCTATCTCACCTCCACGCAAGTCGTAGACGCAGGCGTTGCCGAGCTAAAGTGATCGTTGCCGAAATGCAACATCCGAAAATAGCCGTCGTCCTCATAACGGGACAATGTTTCGGCACATCGATAAATCGCCGATCACGCATCTGGTAGCTGTCATCACTTCGCCCTTGATGCGTACACTCGGCACCTGGCTGAGCAGAATCGTGCGTCTTTGCGTTTCGGCCGGAATGACTCGCCGCTGGGTGAGTCGGTTCCTCGGCCTGTGCGGTCGATGTTCACTACCGCCGTTTCCCGTACTCGGGAACGCGTTCACACAATGAGCCGTGAAGACTCTGACGCAGCGGCATCACATCGCGAAGTTCCAATTCCCAGCCGCCGTCGGGTTTTTTGACCCGGAAACCGATGGGACCCCTATCTAGGATCCTAGTGGACTCGCGTACGAGGCCGCGGCGATTTTTCCAGGTCGCCGCGATCTCAATTGCATTTATTGCGGTCCGCCTGCAACAAGGACGACAGCGATACGTTTGTCGGAATTGCTGGGCGGAATGTGTTGGGCGTCAGAGAGTACGTGACGTTTCTTGCCGCATTGTGGCTGGGACTTGAGACGCTTCGTCCGCTGGCGATAGCGGTCGGTATACGGATCTCCGACGAACCAAATCCCGTGTGACGCGTTGGGGTCCGTTGCGATGCCAAAGGTAATTCGCGCAATCGGTCCTGAAAAAGAAACTCCCTTTGCCACGCGGTTTCACCGAACTGCCTGGCTGATCGTTTCGGACGAAGCGAATCCGACTCGCGGTGCCTTCACCTCCCCATCCGCACGGCGACAACGACGCTCCTCGCCACTGGTCCAATTCAAAAATCCTAAATACCTATCCCGGGCCCAGTGATCGCCTCCATATCCCATCTCCTTCGACACTCCCTTCCATGCCATCCCCTCGTCCAAACCCATCTCCTCCACCGACTCATTCACCAACCTCCCAAACTCAAAATATCGACCCTCCATCAACCATCGACACTCAAATAACTTCCGACCATCCAAGCCCTCCGATTGCAATTGATACGCCTGACTCACCACCGCGATCCGACGTACTTCACTCATCTCTTAACCCTTGTAGGTAACAAACCACCTGTTCGGTCACCGAACAACTCTGATCCCACCGAACAACTTAATCGGTTCGGTCCACCGAACCACTTTTGCCATCGGTGGGGGTGCCGATTCGACGTGAATGCAGCTTAAACACGGCGTCAAACGCCGAACGTGAGCCCAACGCTTCGGCGTCGGCTTCAGACAAGCCGATGTCCAACGCTGCGGAAATCCAATCGTCCTCGGTGTCTTCCTCGTTGCTCGTTTCCTTGGCCAGGATTCGCTACGGCCGAACAATTGGCGAGGTCTACGCCGGCGGTCAGCGCCTCGGCGTCGATCTTGTCGCCGCTGGGCTTGCTTGGCATTACACGCAATACGCTCCGGACGATACCGACTTGGCCAACGCAGAACGCGAAGCCAGGGAAGCCAAACGCGGCTTGTGGTCTGATCCGCGTCACGTCGCGCCGTGGGATTGGCGGAAGTTGTCGAAAGAAGAACGGGATCAACTGCGGTGATACGTGACGCATCCCCAGACAATGAAATTGCGTGCGTTTTTGTCAAAACCCCTCCCCGTGCTTACTTCGCCCACTGCCGAGTGGTTAGATTGTTCGCATCATGTCACGAAGGGATAGCGTCTTGGCACTACAAGAGATACATCGGGAGAGATAGTGATGCAGGGGATGAATCGATTAATTGCGTGCATGCTGATGCTAGTCGCTGCAACGGGAGTGGCTCAGGCGGGCATGATCGTCAACGGCGATTTTGAATCTGGAAACACGGGTTTCACGACTGAATACGTTTACGCTCCGACAATACAGCCATTTCCTGGGTTAAATGGCGGCGAATACAATATCGTCACTGATCCCGATCCGTACCATTTTGCTGCTCCCAGCTACGGCGATCATACGTCCGGTAATGGCTTGATGATGATGGTCAATGCTGATCGCGGCGACAATCCAAACCTAATGGTTTGGTCGCAAACAGTGGCGGTTATTTCAAATGCTAATTATGACTTTTCGGCTTGGATATCAACTTGGGCCATAGCAGGGAATTTGAACGTTTCTCGACTTGACTTTTTGATCAACGGATCTTCGATTGGAAAGCAGACCGCCCCAAGTACAACGGCAGTTTGGGAACAGTTTTCAACTACTTGGAATTCTGGTGCAAGTACTTCTGCCCTGATTCAGATTTACGAAGTCGGTGATGAAATCGGTTTTCCTGGCGGTGGCAACGACTTCGCGTTGGACGACATCAGTTTTCGTCCCGTCAACCCCGTCCCCGAGCCAACGTCCCTCGCCATCTTCGGCGTCATGGGACTAGCAACCTTGAGTGTCCGTCGCCGACGCTGGGCACGCTAGTAGCTTGAATACGAGCGATCCACCCGAAAATCAAATAAATATGCCCAGTTTAGATCGGCTTATCTGCATCGCTGTAGCAACCCTGGTTCTGGCAATTGGCACTGCGAAGGCCGGTGTCCTCTTTGAGTACTCGGGGAGAGTTCGAAGTGTCGGCGGCACTGTCACCGATGGTTCACTTCTGCCGTTTGTCGTGGGTGACATCATCAATGGTGTCTTCTTCTTTTCTCCGCAAGGCCCGGACACGCGTCCAAGCCCGAATGAGGCTTTCTACCCCAATGCGGTTCCGGAAATGCGATTTGGCCAGATTGAAGCTGTCGGCAATCAAGTTTCGTATTCTTATTTCTTAGTCAATGCAGCAACGGGGCGGATCAATGCTTATCGCCAGGTGGGGAACGACGCTGTTTACGACAACTTCTCATTTTTAATCGGGGCTGGAAGTGGACTTAGCCCGTTTAGTTCCCAAACCCCGGACTTCTCGAAACTTAATCTTGATGACTTTTCGGGGCAGGCCGATTTCTCGCTTCAGCGAGTCGACATCTCAACCCAAAATCCACTGCTGTTCACCGAAGTCGTCGTTGATTTGCAATCTTTGACTGTAAGTGCAGTTCCCGAACCAGAATCGCTCTACATCTTCGGCATCGCCGCGTTGGGATTAATCGTTTGTGGACGCCGCAAGCGTTCGCCGCTTTGTCTATCCATCCGGTAATCTGACGCGGAAACGACCGTCGTAAAAGTACCCGGCGTTGCCGTCCTCACTGGACCGACTCGCTATCTACCGTAAGTACCGAAGCGACTCGATACGCCGCCCGCTTTGCCTGCATTCGCGCCACTTTCCCCTCCGCCACGAAGTAGTCCGCTGAAAGTTTGAGTTTCGGCAATCTCGCCGTCGCCCCACGGGACGCCGCAATCACCGGGCCGGTCACTTCGTCGGTGTAAACATGACTGCGGCCGTACTCCCGTGATTCCGTAAGCCACGTTTCCGGCAACAACCACTTTTCGCCGCCCTGCTTCGCTTCTGACGCCAGTTTGCTTCTAACGTCTCCAAGTTCAGCCACACGCCGCCGAACGTCACCGGCGCTCGCACGGTTGCCAAGAAGACGATCCCACGCCGCGTGGAGGTTGCCACCGCCGCCAAGTCGAATCCCGTTTGCACCGCGGTCACCGTCGTCGAAGCATGGAGCGTACAGCGAGCCCGCGTGACAGGGTTGGTGCCCGTCGGCAAACAGGTGCAGGATCCAACAGAGTGCGACGGCCCGTTCTGACTTCGGCTGTGACTCATCCCGGAACACACGCACGCAGAGCGTTGCTGCTTGGCCGATGCAGAGATCTTCTGTTTTCCATCGTCGCATCAGCCGGGAGCGGTCCTGGAGCATCTGGTGGCTTCTCGTCGCCCAGCACGAGTGTCGCGCCCAACTGGTAGTGCCACGTCGGGCGATCATCGTCCGTGCCTCGGAGCCTGGCCAATCCCACCTCGCAAATGGTCCGTTTGATACTGGATGTCGAATTGCTTCGGACGCTGAATGGGCTGGATCGGTCCGACGGTGTCGCTCACAAGCAATTCGTTGGCCAACGTCCAACACTGGGTGAAGGTCCATGCATCCAACCTGCGAATGGGACTTCAACTCCTCCAACCGGTGCATCATCGCGTTCGTACTCCGGACGCCGTAGATGCCGCAACCGATTGACGATGCGGTTTTTGCGAGGTGATTGAAGTGCCGCCACATCGACTCCCCTTGTACCTCCCTGCGCGGCCTTCGGCACTCGCATTTCAGACCGCTTGCCGAACGCACCTTAACTGTCCACGGTTGCTGGCTCGGGTCGTTATTCTGCCGCGGACGCATATCACGGCTTTCCGTCTGCTAGAATATTTTGAAAGCGTTTTCCGCGATCGTCCGGTCGATGATTCCGCGCGTAGGAAGACAAGCGAGAATGACCTGACTAGATGGACGCCTCACGGCGCGTTTCCGTAAAGCAGTCTTGCTTTATTTCTTCAAGAAAACTCTTGGCCTCGTTCACCAAAAGGTTCTTCTTCAAGAGCTCCTTTGCGAGACGTGCCCCATAGACACGAATACTCACCCTACGCTCAACGCTCGTCTGAGACTCGAGGTCGTACCGTGTCTCACTTGCCAACCGATTAATTGTGGTTCTAAGTCCGGCGATTTCTTCTTGAGTTAGATCCCAGTCGGTAACGTCCAATAGCTCCGACATCGCATTGATATGAAGGGTTAAATTCGGCTCCGACAAAAGTGTGATCGATGTAGCGAGAAGATTTTCAAGCGACCTTGCCCTCTTAAGACTACCGTGCGATGCCAACTCGGCCCAGCGAACGATCCCAGAACAGGCTTGCCAGGCAATATCAGGGTCAGTCGAAACAAATGCCTCACGCAGCAACCGCTCTCCCTCTCGCGGTGTCATCAACTTATGCTGAACCTGCCATGGAACAAGGCGAACAACACAGAAGCCAGCTTCGGACACGGATCGGATTTGTTTTTCCGCTTCATCTAAAACTGACTTTTCAAGTTCGGTGGCCCCCAGAACTGTTTCCGAAACGAATAGTTGCCACTCGCGAAGGGCCAGTCGCCTTGCGCGTGGACCGTTGTGTGCCATGTCTAGGAAAACGCTAGACGTGTTACGCTGTTCTTCTATGGCCGCTTTCACCGAATCAACCCAGGACTCTGTCCGAGCAAGCAGTTTAATCAACTCATCTGCGGACCAGGAGATCGAGCGTCGTGCGTTTTTCGTGGAACGCCCATGATTAGAAGATCTCGCCACGTTGGCCCAGTACGAAAGATCTGCGGCATCCTCACGCAACAGATAGGCTTCACGGTAGAGTTTATCCTCGTCCACGGCATCTGCTTTGGGCAGCCCTAGGATGAGTGAATTAAAACAGCCTGTATCCTTCGGAAAGCCCTGCTCATCAACTTTTTCGAACAACGCATCTCGAAACATGCTTTGCTGATCTGAATCCAGCAGTCCTTCGGACCATAGGCTGACAACCCTGAGGACAAGATTCTTCCGGTGTCTTGGTTCGGCCGTTCTAATCATTTGGATAAGCGGAGCCAACGATTCGTTTAGCTTTCGCTTGTCCACTACGTTTACAGCATTCTCGGCGAGCACTTCTGTTGGGTCATACCAGCTATTCGGTGCAGGTCGGTCAAATTTCGCGTTTGGATCGAAGGCGACTGGCAACGCCAAGATCTGCAATAGCCAATCCGCGGCAGTTGCCTTGTCTAAGCACCCAGCCAAACGCCGGATGAGAATCTTGATAGTTCCATTGATTCCCGGACGCACCCATACCTGAGGTTCTCCCGTCAACGGAAAAGCAATTTTTGCAAGCTCTTTAGTTCTCGAATCGTCAATTCGAACGACAAGCTGAGAAAGCAGCGTTGCATTGAACACAACTCTTCGTTCGTGCCACTGATTCTCGAAATTGCGTTCTTCGCATGGAACCAATGTTCTTTTTAACGCGACCCTAAAGTCCGCAAGAGAGCGATCGAAGACTGAATGAACTTGCTGGTCATTCATCCTGGATAGTGTTGATCGATCAAAAAAGGCCTCGGCCAGTCGCTTGTTGAGACTCCGGCAAACAAGCCCCGACGCGCGATCGAGCGAGTTGTTGCCGATCGTCTTTGAAGCCGTCTCTACAACGCTTTCAAGGACATTCAGCAGCACAGTGTCATGAATTGTAATAGGAAGTCCCACATCTTCGATAAAACGAATGGCCGACTCGCATTCCCGCACTAGCTGATCGTCGTGACTGGCGTCTTCAGGCTCCACAAATCCAAGTTCAAATCCGTCAGTATCGCCAGGCGGTACATGTGTTTTTGAAGCAAATTTAAGCAGATCACGAATTTCTCGCAACTCATCGCGACAGTCGCAACCGAACGGTTTTAATTCATGAAGTCTCAGTTCCAGATCACCGTCATGAACGTGTTCGCTACTCCGTTGAGCCAATTCGGCATTTTCTTCCTCACCGCGTTCCAGATAACTCTTAACCGAATCGGCTGAACGACTTTCGCTGCTTCGGTCGATTGAAACCGTGCCCCGCTCATCAGCTACGTCCGATTTCGGATTCCTCGACCTATCGGACTTACGCCACCAATTGACGTAGATCATTAGGTTCAAGGCCATGCCCTCAATCGAAATTGGCTCGTAACAAAACTCCCCAACCAACTGTTGTTTGTTCAACCCGTCAACCAGTCGCGTAATCAAAACGGCCGCTTCCTCAATCATCGCCAGTTCCATGAGCAGCCCGCACTTCCGAATCGTCCACACTGGCGATGCTGATTTGGTGTCCCAAGATTGCAACGATTGCCTGGCGTCGTTCGATCGAAGTTGTGATATCGCAAGAAGAATACGTTGATGCTCGATAAAGTGCCGGTCGTCTTCCGTCGCGATCCGATCGCAACGAACTTGTTCACAAAGTGTCGCGAAACGCTCGTCATCGCCCACCTCACGGGCATGGCGAGCCATTTCACAACGAACTTGGACAACCGCACGACGCAATTCCGATTTGCGAATGCTGGTAGACTTCGATTCATGCTTGAATTCAAAGCACTCTTTCACGTCGTCGGGTTCGTAACGTTTTAGACTGATGTTGTCCAGCAAAGGCCAGACAGTTCTGGACGCGAAGTTGTGGGTAATCGTGTGTCGGCATGTCGACAATCGCCACAAGGCCTCTGACACAAAAAGTAGACGTTGTTCCTCGGAAAGTTTTTTGAAGCCAGTGTTCATCGCTTTTTGCACGACCATCTCCGTGCCACTCCCAAGTGTTCGCGCAGCTCGTGCATGGAGAACCTTCCAGCCGCGATATTCCATTCGATTGCGACGCCATTGCAAAGCATTGGCAACAAGATCGGTATTCCTAAAACCTGAGCTCTCCTTAAATGGATGCGAATTCGCCGCGTCGATGGACACAAGGCTCGGGGGACGATTCCACGGCACTGTTGCAGTTGATGGATCTTGCTCAAGAAAATCAAAAAGATATCGCAATGACTCTCGGTATTTCGATTGACCAAATGTCGTCGTGAGGGGGACTGGTGTGATATTGCGTTCTAGCAGTAGTCGGGTTTGAAAGTCCGCAAGTGGATTGCCACAGAAAAACAGAATATTGGGTGTCGCGGATCCGAGTGTGTCGCGGATCCAGCCTGACCACGCCAGGAAATTTGGGTCGTCGCCTGAGAAACCAATAAGACACAGCGTATTCTCAGAAAGTGAAGCTCGAACAGCGTTAACAAAAAGCGGGTGAGTTGCTTCGTAGCGACGAAAGTCTTCTTCTGTAAGAACCAAATCGGTTAAGTCAGGCAACGTCCCGTGCAGCTTAACAATGCGCGGCTTACGAGCCCCGGGAATGTCTGCCTCGTTTGTCACTAAACTATACTGATTACGACGAAGCCGCTCAGTAGTGCGAGAACACGTTGCACGCTCGATAAGTCGATCGTAGTTCGTAGTAAAAATGTCGGCCCATGGTAGATCGACGAGCGATTCATGAACATCAGATGGATCAAAGCCGTCATCGGATGTTGCTTCGCGAACCAACTCAATAAGGGCTGGACGACGAAACTGCGTCTCAAACTCTTGGGCCAGCCTCAGCGCCGAGCTGATCGCCCCCGCCGTCACCAACCGTTCACGCGCTTCATTCGGATCTCGGTAGAGGCGGGATACGATCCGCTTCGTCAAATCTTCCCACAGCGGAAAACTGCGACTCGTGCCAAACTTCGGCACCGCGTTACGACTGAATCCGGATCCAACCAAAACGGATGCCTTCGCTCCCCTTCGGTCATGTAGTTTGTCACGAAGTTCATGCAAGTGATTGGTGATTGGGCCGTTCATAGATGTCGTTTCCATCGTGCTGAAGAAACAGATTCTTGGATTTTGATGTCCGGGTGCTTCCAACTTATTGGGCGATCGTCATCCGCCATCGACTTTTTCATCAGCATAAAGAGCGGGACATTGTAAGATTCTTCGACACAAAGCTCGTCCCGACCACGAAAATGTGGGATTTATCCATGCGTGTGGTCGCGATCAAATCAATGTTGCTACCATCCGGTGTCCCCAACTTGCCCTAAACTGAGTTGGAGGGGCGGGATCTCACGAGAAAGAACAATTTTTGTCACAATCGAAGATTGTGCCATGACTGGCAGGCAATTGCTGATGGGAACATCTGCGTCGAAGGAGTAGGGCAAACGGGGCCAGACGCTACGGCGCCACCCTCGCTCGTTTGTCTCGCGTTGAGACAACTTGCAATGCTTCCTACCACCATGTCTCATGAAGAAAATTCGATAGCTGCCACGCTGGTGCACCGGGACTGATCCTGGCATCTTCGACTCGGGGTTTTTCCATCGAACAGCGTCCGTTCAATCCCAAATTCCCAATCCGACTTCTGGGCGAACTTGTTGAGGATCAGATCGAACTCCCGGATTGGATTGCTGGTGACGCATCCAATGTCGCCGCGGAGCACTTCCCGCGCAACTCGTGCGACGATTTCCCGCGACAGGTCGATCACCCGCCGGTACATGAACGGCTTGTCGTAGCGGTAGCGGGCGGCGTACTGGCCGTTGCCGCGGAGGTCGTCCTCGGTCAGGTCGTCCGGCACATCGTTGTAGTACGACTGGAGCCAGGCCCAGTGGACCATCAGCTTCGTCAGCACGATGTCCGGCTTCACGACTGGCAGGCCGATGTCCATCATGAAATCCAGTGCCGTCAGTCGAACGCCGTAGCCGATGCCGTGCAACAGCCGCCTGTGGATCTCCCACAAGCGTTGTGGCCGGTGCCCGCCGAGGACGTAGTCGGATGGGTGCAGCGCCGCGGCAAAACGCTCGGGTGAAGCGTCTGGCGAGCCTGACAGCCCGGTAGAGTTTTGGCACGTTTTCGGGAGCAAGATGCCTGGTATCGCAACTTGAACACCAATGGCCTGACTGCGATGACAATCAATGGGGTGAATCAGAGTGGTCCTTTCCCATGGCCGTGCGTGGCTGTACCTTCATTGTTCATTTGGCTGGTGCCATGGCGACGCAGCAGTCTCAACAACCCCAGACCTCACAGATCGGTCAAACATCCCGCCGCGCGAAATTCGCGAAGCGCCCATCAATTCGGCGCCGAAGCGCATCTCAAACTCCACGTCGATCCTTCGTAGAAAGTGGCATGGTTATCTCATTGCGATATTATGGCTGGGTTTGTCGGATCTCCCTTACTGACCATTATATCGCGTTCAATTACCTTCCTCGTCGCTTGATGCACGCACGTACTCCACCGGACCGAGGACATGTCCGCCCGCTGTCGTCGTGAGAGTTCCGACCATCGAGACCTCGACGCGGGAAGTCTGTGGAACTTTCGTGAGTTTTTCTGGATCGAGACCAAGTGCTTTTGCTTCCTGCTTGACAATCCGAGCAAGAACTTTTCGGCTGTGTGCCTCGCCGGCTTCGGTGGAGCGGTATCCAGAAATCTTCTCGTGTGATTGCTCAATCATCAAGTCTACCACTTCGGAAAGCAGGCCGTAGAAGTAACAATCGCCAGCCGATGAAACGAGAACTTCCCCGAACGCGTAGTCGTCATCGACGACAGATCGTGTTTGGAAGATGGAATTCGGGGACTCGAACTGCTCTCCATCTTGTTTGCGCAGTTTTTCCATGTCGAATACCTGATGATTGTCGGCTAGTGCTAGGGCGTGCACTCGATTAGCCAATGCAATCAAAAAGTGGGCCCTGGTGAGAACACTGAGTTCACGGAGATAGTGTGCCAATCTCGCGAGTAGCCGGTATTTCCCCGGATCATCAAGAGGAATCTGAATGGGCGGATCTACTAGCAGACAACGCGTGACCTGGTTTTCCGAGGACGGAATCGCTACGATGACCCCTAGAAGAATGTCATTCCGAGAGGGTGACAGCTTCCTTTGCGCATGCTTCTTTTGGACAATGCTTGTCTTTGCATCGCTTACTTCGCCCCGCTTCGTAACGTCGTCCACGATCCGCCCTTTGGCCTCGACCTTTATGAACCGAGAACCATCAGACGCAAGAAGTTGAAAATCTAGGTCTTTCGTTTGGGTGATGCTGATAGCTTCCCAATCGGCCTCGTGCAGATCAAAAAGATGTTCGGCCACAACGAGCGTTCCACCGACGCCGCATTTTTCGGTGAAATCCTTGTTCGTTCGGTCTTGTCCTGTGTATCTCGAGTGAACGGTTCCCGCCGAAAGGTCAAAGTAGAGATCAAGCATTTCCCGAAACTTTGATACGATACCGGCAAGTTCAGCGCGTGTCCGGAACCCATCCTGATGCGAAAAAGCAGAGAGAAGGAGGAATTCATCTACTTCAACGTCGATGCCATCACCACCGAGTTCTTCGATGCCGCGTTTAATGTCGTCATCGAGCGCAAGCAGTCTTTCATGCTCTTCGTCATAGCATTGGACATCGAGGTGTAAAGAAGTCAAAACTTTCGTCAGCCTCCGCTGATCTTGATCCAGGCAGCGAGCAGGGTGGCGGTAAATGCGAAAACGACACCGGCGATGGAAACCCAGAGTTGCCGATTGAGCCGGCGGTCGATGACTTGGCGGTCTTCATTGCGATGCCGATCCGCTCTCGCATGATCTTTGATGCGGTGCGCGTCGTCTCGCGCGTCGGCGTGAAGCTTGACCGCACTGTCAATTAAACTTGCGATTGTCGCGTCATCGAGCTTCTGGCGACCGGCACCGGTTTTCTTGGTCACCCGCCGGAGCGTGAGCGAGACGAGTTTCTCGGGGTTCGTTGGGGTGTCGTGGCCTTTGCTCTCTCGGAAGAACTCGGGTGGGTTGCGGAACACTTCGGTCCACTCGGAACTGCTTTGGGGGGGCGTCTTCATCAGCCCTGCCCACTCGGAGGTGGACAACTTGTACTCGTCGTATCGACCGAGGAACTGAAGTGCGGCAATCACATCGCCAAGCAGGTACGGTGAAGGATTAGTCGCCATTTCGCTTCCCCCGTTTATTGGTAGTCTTGTTTTTGGGCTGGGATTCATTGGCGGCCCGGATTCGGGCAAGCAGTTCCGAGGCCGGTTCGTCGTTCGGATCCTGCGGGACCAACTCGCCGCGGAACGCTTTCGCGAGAATGGATTGGTCCAGTTGGGTAAGGGCGGATTCTGACTCGGCGGATTTTTGCTCAATTGCCTCGCCACCGTTGAACGCTGCGTCAATCAGCCTGAGCATCTCTCGTTGCTCATCGACAGGTGGCAATGGAAAAGGTGCGTATCCAAGTCGGGTCTTGTTTATGATCGCGGAATTGACAGTTGCTGAGGCTTCCTCGATGAGCCACGATCTCAACAGTTTGCACCAGAAAAAGAGTAGTCTCGGTTCAACCTGTGGACACGCAACGATTGCGTTTAGCTGCTGGTTGAAGATCGCAGTTCGATCTAGGAGTCCAGCTTTTCCGACAGTTCCGATGCAGACAATAAGAATTGTATTTGCATGAATAATTCTTGCCTGCTCAGCGCCTTCAGTAGTCACAGTCCGTTTGGGCGGGAGAATGTGCCCGTTCGGATGCACTTGAGACGGAGTGACGAAAGGAATGTCGCCGTTCCAGAATGACTCATTTCTTGTACTAGGCGTCTTTCCGGTGATTAGTTCACCGATGGTCTCCAGGTTAGCAATAGTCCAGGTGTTGGGGGCTGACTCCAGCAGAGGGGTGAGGCGACGTTCTGTCAAGCGATCAGAAGGTTTCTTGTATTTCTCCTTCCAGCCCTTGGGCGGCTTTTTGCCTTTGGCTTTGTATTTGGCTTGCTCGGCTTGTTCCCAGCGTTGGCGGCGTTCGGTGCGGATGCGGGCGAGGAGTTCGGAGGCCGGTTCGACATCGGGATGGGCCGCTCGCCAGTCGGCCGTCAGGCGGCCGCTGAAGGCGGACCGCAGCACACTCTGACGGAACTGTTCGAGCAACGGCCCCACTTCCGAAAGCGCCTCCCGGGCACGTGAACTCCGGGCTTGAAGCGACTCGATCGCCGTCACGATCCGACGTTGCTCGGCGAGAGGCGGAATGGGAAACTCGCTATCGCGTAGAAATTTGAAGTGCCGGCTGTAGCCTTTCTTTGGCAGTTCGATTGTTCGCATGGACCAATAAGCGAAGCGTGGCTCAACACATTCGCTTGGTTTTAGGATCTTCGTACCGTCTGCACCTTGAACAAACTGGAAGTCGAGATACTTAACGCATTGAGTGTGATCGCCAAAAAGAACGACGGGGAGCTTGCTCCGATGTTGCAGCTCATCGTTATTAGTGTATCCGCCGATCAGCTCTTGGCCTTGGTCTACGACAGGGAGCGAGCCTTCTTCTGCGTACTCTTTTTGCTTGAGTTTTAGTTCGCTGCTAGTCACGTTGTCGAAGACTTGGGCGAATTTCGCCCACGCCCATCCAGGCGGCGACTCAGTAGTTGGCCACTTTCCTGCTTGGCCGTTTCCGTCGCTCATACCTCGACCTCCTCACCTTCCAGCAAGGCCGTCAGAGCGTCCATCTCCTCCAGTGCCGTGGACAATCGCTCGCGAATCATCGCCGCGATCACTTCCGGTTCGGGCAACTCCTTGTTGCCGGCCCCGTCGTCGTCTTTGAGCCAACTAATGTCGAGGTTGTCGCCGCGTTGGGCGATCGCGTCGCGTTCAAAGCAGCGGAAGCGACCTTCTTCCCCCTGGTCCGTCCGTTTGCTGGTGCCGTCGGACTTCTTGCCGTAGCACTTCTCGAACTCGGCGAAGTGTTCGACCGTCAGTGGCGTGCGTTTGCCAAAGGCCGGCATGTTGGTCCGCAGGTCGTAGACCCAAGTTTTCTTGGTGTTGCCCTTGTCCGTTTTGCCGCGAGTGAAGAACAGCACGTTGGTTTTGACGCCCTGGGCGTAGAAAATGCCGGTGGGCAGTCGTAGGATCGTGTGCAGATTGCACTTGTCCATCAGGTCCGTGCGGATCTTGGTGCCGACGCCTTCTTCGAACAGCACGTTGTCGGGCAACACGACCGCCGCGCGGCCGCCGGGCTTGAGGCCGCGATAGATGTGCTGGAGAAAGCCCAATTGCTTGTTGCCGGTGATGAACGTGAAATCGTCGCGAGTCGGGCCGCCGCCGCCACGCTTCGTCCCGAACGGTGGATTGGTCAGGATCACGTCGGCCTTGCATAGGTCCTTGCCCGTGTCGCCCATCGTGTCCCCCGCGATGAACGTGCCGTCCATGCCGTGCAGCATGACGTTCATCATCAACAGCCGGTGCGTGTCGTCGACCAACTCGACCGCGTAGAAAGCCTTGCGCTTCTGAAACTTCTGTTCCTCGGTGCTCAGGTCGAACAGATCGTCGGTCTGTTCCTTGATGTACCGATCGGCGTGCGTCAAGAATCCCCCCGTGCCTGCCGCCGGGTCTTGGATGATCTCGCCGGGTTGCGGCTTGATGCAGTGCACCATGCACTCGATCAACGGCCGCGGCGTGAAGTATTGTCCGGCCCCAGACTTCTTCTCGGCCGCGTTCTTCTCTAGCAGACCTTCGTACAGGTCCCCCAGCCCTTCGCTGCGGGCACTGTACCAATCGAGGCCGTCAATGTCCGTGACCAGCTTGAGCAAGTTCTTGGGCTTTTTGAGCGACGAGTTGGCGTTGCTGAAGATCGATTGGACCCGCCCCTTGGCCGACGTGCCCAGGTGGACCAGTTGCTCCCGGTAGAAGTTCAGTTGCTCAATGCCCTCTTTGCCGACGAGGTCGTCCCAGCGGTAACCCTTGGGCAACGCACCTTCCTCGTTGGTTTCCTTCATCATTTTCAGAAACAGCAGGTACGTTAGTTCGGTCACGTAATCCTGGTACGTGATGCCGTCGTCCCGCAGGACGTGGCACATGCTCCAGAGTTTGGCGACGATGTCTTGGGTGTTCATTCTTAGATTGCCTCTGTTTCTGATGCCGGTGGTTCATGCACCTCGCCCGATGCCCGTGCCACTGCTGCGACTTCCCTGATCTGATTCACTATTGAATCGAGTACTTCACTCCGTTCACATCCCGTCGGCAGATGAATTGGAATCCAGGGGATACCCTGTTTTCCAACGAACACTTCTTTTCTCGTGCCCGCAAATGCTTGCTGGAGCGATTCGTTGACCTTTAACGATACCGACCAATCCTTAGGTCGATCGGCCCGTTTGACGTTTAACCAGATCGGCGTCTCGGCTCTACGCGACCAAAGCCTTGGATTGAACGATAGATACATTCCGTAGCCGCCCATCGTAAAGTAGACTCCGTAGTTAACTCTCCTGCCTCCTGAATTGACACGTTTGGTTTTATCCTGTTGTTTCTCCGCCAAGACATGCACGGCACTATCGACAAGGTCAGCGTATTGCAGAATACGTCGCGCCGGATTTGGGGAGAGGTCGTTGTCAGACAATGGTAGGAATGACTCTCCGTCCATTTTCGAACACAAGCCCGATAGTTGGATGACATCGCCTTTGAGATCGGCGAACCCCGCAACATCAGCGTCGCGTTCAACTTCTGCTAAAATCGAGCGCCAACTGATCAGGGCTAACTGATGGTGGTCATTGACCTGACAGACACGAAATTCGTTAGCGGCCTCCGTCGTTTCGCTGCAAGCGATTCCGGCATTTTCAGTAACGCGAATTAGCTTGGTCCAAAGCGTGTGTTGCCGCAGTGCGGGTGCAACGACCAGAATCATGGCTGGTTTCGCACTGGGCAGTTGATTCAGATATGCGACGGGCTGTTTCGTCGTCAGTCCAGCCCAGAATTTCGCTTCGATGATCAGTACCCGGTCTCTATCCGAATTGGTACCGACCAAATCCGGACGCCCATTGTCGTCCGTTGCTGATTGAGTGTTAAAGGCCAACCGCTCGTCGAAGCTTACCCCTGATTTTTCGAGCAGCCGACGCACAGATGTCCACGCGCTCGGGTACGTACGCAGCAAGTAGCACAGTGCCTCGGTGGCGATGTCTTCTGAGCTAGAAGTAAGGCGAGTCACGATCTCGCCAAATATACTACGGTCCGGCATGTTTGAATCCAGTTGTTCGTGGGCAGCTCACGCTGCAACGCCCCAAATTTGGTCGGTGATCAGCCCCAGCAGGTCGGCGAGATGGCCGTCAAAAATCTTGTTGAGCCGGTCGAATCCGCCGTATTCCTTGAACTGGCCCTGATCGATGGCGTCCCGGTCGACCAGCGTGTTTTCCTTGAATTGCTTGCCGATCCGTTCAAGCCACTGCCGTTGGGGTTTGGTCCAGTTCCGGGAAGCCAAGATGGTCGTCATTGCCGCCTTCACCCGATCCTCAAACGGTTCCAGCGGTGCGTCCAGAATGGCGTTGCGGATATAGCCGATGATCGTTGCGGCGATCTCGACGTTCTTGGTTTCCCGCCAGGCGACTTTTAGCCGGGTTTCGCTGAAACCGTTCCTGTCCAATTCCAATTGCAGTTCGCGGAGGGCCTGCCGTGTCAGGTCGCGGGGCTTCGTCGCGCACAACTTGATCGCGGCGATTTGATCCTGGTTGGTCACCACAAACTCCCTGAACTCCTCCAAGTAATCCTTGGGCCGCTTGTTGCCCTTGCCGAATCCCGAAGCAACACCCGTGACCTCGTCGTCGTGCTCGGACACGAAGAACCTGGCGCCGTCGCCGCTGGTCGCTTTGTCCAGGAACTCGATCAGGTTGGACTTGTCCGCAAACCACTCGACAATCTCATCCGGTGACGCGGCTCGGATCTGGTTGACCAACGACTGCGGGCTAAGTCCCGACTTGTCTTCCAACGCCTGAGCCTTCTTTCCCTTGAGGGATCGCTTCTTCCGTTGCAGCTTTGCGACCAACTGCTCCTTGATGACTTCTCGGTGTTCGCCCTTTTTCGTCTTGGCCAATTCGTCGAGCAATTGGGCAAACGTGATGTTCGGCTTCGTTACCACCGGCTTCATGTCCGTGTAGGACTCCAGTGCCGAATAGAGGTCGACGCAATCGAAGATGTGGAAACAGGCCTTGTCCTCGCCGGGGCCGTGCAGGTCTTCACAGAGCCGTGTGCCGCGGCCGAGCATCTGTTCGTAGAGGATCCGGCTGCGGACCCGGCGCAGAAAGACGAGGTTGCAGATCTCCGGCACGTCGATGCCGGTGGTCAGCAGATCGACGGTGATACCGACGCTGGGGTATTTTTCGTTCTTGAACCGGCGGATCAGCTGCGACGGCTTGTCGGACTTGCCGGTGATCTTCTTGACCGCCTCGTCTTCGATCGCGCCATATTGGTTGGTGAACGCTCGCTTCAACTCATCGACCACCATGTCGGCGTGCATGTCGGTGACGCAGTAGATCAGCGTTTTGCCGGGAAGGGTTGGATCGATGTGCTTGGCCAATTCCTCGCAGATCACACGGTTGAAGTTTTCGTTGACGACACGGCGATTGAAACTGTCGATTTCGAGTGAGATCTCATCGGGCGTGTGGAACAATTTCAATTGGTCCTTTTTGGTGTCGTAGACCGCCACCTCCTCGTTGACTTGCCATTTGATGCCATCTTGGGCCAATCTGGTTTTGATTTGCAACGGCGGTTCGTGATCGACCAGGAAGCCGTCCAGAACGGCCTGACGATAGCTGTATTGGTAAATCGGCATGTCTGTCGTACCGCCGAAGATTTCAAGCGTGTGGACTGCCGGGGTCGCGGTGAGTCCGATCTTGACTGCGTCGAAGTATTCGAGCACCCGCGAGTATTTTGAGATGTAGTCGGCTTCGTCGCGGAAACTCAGTTCGCTGTCGGTCAGCTCTTGATCGAGGTTGTAACCGCGATGACATTCATCGACGACGATGCAGTCGTATTGGTCCACCGGCAGGGGCCTTCCGCCGTTTTCGGAATCGAGCAACCGCTTCACCATCCCTTGGATCGTTGCGATGTGGAACTTGGTGTCCTGGTCCGGCCTCAGGTCGCCGAGTTCCTTCACGTCGTAAATGTCGGCGAATGTTTGATTGTTCTCGATGCGGACATCGCGAAGGGCGTCGACGGTTTGCTCACCCAGGCTGGTCCGGTCGACCAGAAACAGAATGCGGCGGAACCGTTTCGCTTTGATCAGGCGGTAGCAGATGCCGATGCAGGTCCGCGTTTTTCCGGTACCCGTGGCCATCGCCACCAGCATTTCGCGTTCACCGGCTTTGATCGCGTCCTCCACCGCTTTGACGGCATCCTCCTGATAGAACCGCAACGGCAAGTAATCGGTCGATTCGGAATCGAGTTTTGCCTGGGCCTCGTCGACATCTTGGCCGAGCAGTTGTTTCAACCCTTGTGGCGTGTACCAGCTGACCAACGGCCGCGGGTGATTGATGCTTCGCCGGGCATCGAGGAACCAGACGCCGCTCTTGGTCTTGAGTTGCTTGAGGTAACCACGGCCGTTGGTTGAAAACAAGAACGGGACGTTGTATTCGCCCCAGGGGCCGCCGGGCGACAGCTCATCGGCGGACAAGGTGTAGTCGCAGCTGTATCGCTTGGATTGCGTGATGGCGCCGGCAACGTCGACGTTCTTCCGTTTCGCCTCGACTACGGCCAGGGGCGTCAATCCGACGAACAACACGTAATCGGCGGGGCCACTGGTCGTCGGCCATTCGGCGATGGCGATATTCTTGTTCTTTTGAGGCCGTGAACCTTTGCCGAAACGAATGTTCTTGGAATCAACCGTCCAGCCGGCCTCACGCAACTGGATGTCGATCAGCTCCCGCGTGTCGGCTTCGGTGAGTTCTTCGTTGGCGACCTGTTCCCCGGCGGCGACCATTGCCTCGGCTTCGGTTTCCGTCGGCTTAGTCGCCTCGGACAAAGCAGCGAGTTGTTTTTCGTACTCTGCGATCTTGGCATCCGTCGCGGCCGATTCTTCTTCGACCAATGCTATTGCGGCCTCAAGCTCTTGGAAGGCTCTCTCGCGGTCCTCCTCCGCCATCTGCCGCAGTTGGGCCTCGTCGGCCGCTTGGTCCTGAAGTTGCTTCTGAGCCGCCGTCGCGTCTTCGTAAAGCTTCTTAAGCCGAGCAAGCTCCTGTTTGGATTCGTCCGTTGTGTCCTGTTTCGGCAGCGGCGGGACGAACGGACCGAGTTTCGCGGACTTGTCCACGTGCGTCCGATAGAACCAGACGGCCGCTTGGCGGGCGTAACGCAGCAGGGTGATCGCGCGGCCCTGGTCGCCCTTCATCGCGTGATTGGCCTGATTACCTTCCTTGCGAATCTCGTGGAACAGGTTTTTGACATCGGCCGGCAACGCCCGGGATCGAAACAAATCGTCAATCAGCGTGCGTTGATCCTTCGGCCGTGAATCGAGCATCGTATCGATGCCGTACTTTGCCGCGACCGACTGGGCCAGTAATTCACCTAATTGACGGATCTTGATGATCGACGTGTTGGGATCGTCGAGTGCGTAACGCTCGGCGCGTGCGCCCAGGTCGACCAAGAGCGGATCGACCTGATGAAGGAATTGAAAATTGGGGGAGCGTAGTGCTCCGGAATCACTTGATGTCACGTCTTGCGCACCTACCAGGACTGATCGGGCGGGTCAGACGCGAAGATCCCCTGGTAGGAACGATCTCCGATGCCTGCCCCTTTGACGGCTGCCGACGGCCAATCGACAGTCTCCCGAGGACTGTAGTGTACCCCCTCTGCACTCAGGTAGCCACTGTGCGAGCAGTCGCCGGCCATGGATCAACTCGTCGGTGGTCGTGATTTTTGGCGCGGAGATGGCAGAAAAATCAGGGGCAGCAAAATGGGAGGGGGCCGCGGGAAAACGGGCGACAGGAAAATCTGGGTGAGTTGGATGCCAGGAATTTGCCCCGCGTCCGCGGGCGACTCAGTCGAAAACTGGTGCGACCGCTTGTGGTGGGATCCTGCGGGATGCCGGCCTCTGGTCGATCACATCCCAGCCCAGCGCCGCCAATTGATCGAGGAACGGCTTTTCGACGTAGGCGTATTTAGACACCGGGTTCCCCTGAATTATCGTCGATATTGGAACGACCAACTTGCTGTAGGACCCGATCAACGATTGAGTCACCGCTGCCCTGCACGCGGGAGCCCCTCATGATGTTCTGAACCAACCGATCGGCGATGGTCTCGAGGCGGCTCAATGGCAGGTCGACGCCATCTTCACGGAGCAGCAGTTTCGCAAGCTGATACTGAAACAGTACGTAGCGGAGACTCCGTGGTCCGCATTCAATCGGTGAAGAATTCGTGTCCTGTGGTGACAGCGCTCTTGCGAGCGCCTGACGGTCGTCTTCTGAGTAAACTTCATCACCGGCCCGAATCTTGCTCGACGAGTCTTCGGGTGTGCCATCCTTTTGGATCACCCCGGTATATGCATCCATCAGTGATTGGAAATCGTTCGACTGCAGGGGCAGGAGTTCGAAACTTGCAGAAAAACACTTTTCGTGGTTTTCCTGGATGACCGTAGAAGCCCTCAAGCCCAATGCCTTGGTATTTCTATCGGGGTGCAGCAGTGCGTCGTATCTGTCAAGAATGGCAAGGTCGAGTATCTGGCGATCAATTAGAAAGATCACCTGCAGCCGCTGACTGTAGACCTCTTCGTCGAGAAGCAGCTTGAGGGACTCAATAATTTCCAGCATCGCAGTCGGCTCGCACCTATCCAGGTCGTCAACGCATAGCAAGATCCGTTTGACTTTCGTTGAGCCACGGTTTTGTTTGCCCTCGGGGCGGTACACTGCAAGGTACGCCCAGCCTGAGACCACCAGCCAGGTCAGCGCGCATGTCCACCAGGTGACCGTCTCTGTGGTAAATGAGAAGTGAAGGCCAATGTCATCTAAGAGATTTGCCCGCCATGCCATCACCCACAGCGCAAAGATTCCGGCCAAGACGTAGCCTGCAATCTCAAAGAAACGAAGTTTTGACTGACTGAAGTGCCCCAACGGAATCCATCCCACGACCAGGGCTTTGAGATCTTCTCCGATGACCGCCTGCAACCCGAGTTTTTGATTGTGGCGACTGAGCGTGGCATATTTCTTGACAGAATCGATCAGTCCCGACTTCTTCGCCCCTCGGAATAGGCTCAAGAGGTAAATGGCACCTCCCAGACTCAGCACTTGGATCAGGTCCACCAAGATCCCAAACCGCTTGTCCAGACGAATCATCGCGATTCCCAGTAGCACGCATGCCCAAGTCAGTGGGGTGATGCCATGCTTCAGGACATTCGCTCTGAGAGCGACTGCCTTTGATGAAAAAAAACCGCCGGACGTGGCCACCTTTGCGAAGGATTCGTAGAGATGGACCCAAACCTCAGGGACTGTTCTATATTTCCAGGCGCTGAAATCCACGATCGCATAGGAAACGTGCGTCGGGAATTCTGATTGATCTGGTTTGGTCAGAGAATTCGTGAGACACCGCAGCAAGGTGCTTTTTCCGCGTCCCCATCGTCCGAATAGTGCGAAGCAGAATTCCCCTGTTGCCGTCTGGAAGACATGGCTGAGGGCATTGGCGTGCTTCGTGACATTCAGTCGCAGTTCCGACTCAATCGCTTCACGTCGAAATTCTGTGGAGAACAGCGGAGGTGACCTGACTTTCGCCTTCGCTTCGTGTTGAAGGCCGACGCTGTCATTGACGGCACTCTCCAGCGGCTGGTCCGCGGATTGTCCGTCTGTCCCCTCAGATGGCATCTGTCCAGCAGTGAGTGAGTCTGCGGAAGGTTCCACTGTTTCCGTCGGCGAGCTTTCGGGCATTGCTTCTGGTGGCAGCGAATCCATTGCAGGGATACCACTCGGCAGAGGAGAATCTGGTGCCGAGGTTGAGCTATTTGATGGCGGGTTTGGGCCGTCGCCGTCGTCTGATTTGATTGGCTGTTTTTCTTGGGGCATTTACTCGCATCCGGTCGAGGGAACGATGAGTCCAAACAGACGCATCACAAGTTCAGTCATCGTGTTGATGGCTATGAAATCTCCCTTGTTCACGACGCGAATCGCGGGGCGTTCTGCTTTGACGCCGTCTTTGTTTCCCTTGGTATGCTTGGCGACCGCAAATCCATCGAGTGACGGCAATGGTTGGCCGGCCTCGTTCCCGAAGAACCGGTAGGTCGATCTCATGCGGCAATCGGGGTTGTCTTCCGAGCGAATGATCCAGACGACACATCCACTGGGCTTCTCAGCCAGCGCCACGTTGACCTTCTGCCGACTGGTCTTGCCGTGGATGGTGGATGTTTTGAGTTGCACGTGCCGAATGATCCCATTGCACTCGAAGACAACGTCATAGCCGGACGCGTCAATTTCCGACCGCAGTACTTCCACGGTCATGCCGAATCGGTAGTAGGCTTCCTGGAGAAGTTCGGAAATGAAAACGTGTTCCACCAACTGTTCAAAGAACGACGACTTCAGGAACCTATCGGCCTTCGACGTACGGTTGATCGGGACCAGTTGAGAATCAGACATTCGCCGTGGCCTCGCGCTCCTGATCGACCTTCACCCGCACCTTGCCGGTGTCGCAGGCCTTGAACAAGACGCTTCCAAGATATTGGAGATTGAGTTTCTGACTTGCCATTGAATCCTGGTATCCGTCTTCCATTCCGAACAAGCGGGCAACGGCGATCGGTGCGCCGAGCAGCTGACCGAAACTACCCTGACTCGCTCTGTCGAGTTCTAGGTTGCGGTCGCCGCGGAAGAATGCCCTTTTTGCGTTGTTGCAACCATCGCCACCTGCGACAGCCTTCCGAACGCCCGCCCAAAATCGTAGCAGAGCCCAACTCACGGGGGTACAGCCCTCCAAAAGACCGCTCCCCATCAATCCGAACGAGTGCCCGCCACGGCAAACTGGACTGACAATCGTCTCCGAGCGAACCGGAGCCCCAACAGGTCATTTCAAATTGAGTTTCAAAAACGCATTCCCCCGTTCACGCCGGCGTCAATCGCGATGTCGCCGCGCCCAACCTGTTCGCTGCCCGACACCGCCGGCATCGCACTCGACGACAGCACAACGTTCCAGCCCACGCTCCCGCATGACGTCCTGGGCTGCTTCGGGAGCCATTGGTGCGCCTAAAAGTTGTCTCACCGTGAGACAACTTTTCTTCCTTGAATTGAGCTTGATTACGGAGCGAACCCACCGCCCCAGCGGCCGCGCGGCGACAGCCCATCGGCCGCCAGCTCCGCCCGTGAGGCCCTAATAGTCGAGGTCGCGTCCGCGCTGCTCGGTGACGCTCGTTCCAGATCACCGAACAGAACACTACGCAGGCGTCTCTCAGGCCCCAGTGATCGAAACAGCACAACAAGCCCCGAATGCGATGGGCAATCACGATGCGGGTTAGCGGCGGCCGGCTGAGTTGTCCGGCTGTGGGACTCGGAAGAGCCCATTTGGCGGCCAGAGTGTTTTCCCGCCGCTGGGCACGATCGACATGACGGGGCGTGCCTCACGGTGGGACAAACCGATATAATTGCAATCCTACTCAAACCCTCGAAAACTATATGACAAACGATGAATTACGCAAACTGCGAAAAGATCACCACGTTGCTATGGTTTCCCTGCTGGCAACGAAGGCAGCACACAGACTCCGTCGAATCAGCGGTCCTTGGTACGATCGAAAGAGTATTTTCGACGGCTCTCCGAATCCCGATACATGGCTTGCACTGGTCAGCAACGATAAGGCTGAAGAAGGCGATACACACTACGAGGGCCATGACATTTTGAAGCTGGCCGGCCTCGATGCAGATCGTGATCGCGACAGAATGGAGGAGTCTTACAAGGTGTTTGATAAGGCTCTCCCTGATTTCCTCGACGACAGGACGCCGGTGCCAGAGCAGGCTCTATGTTATCGCAAGATCAATCAAGAAGCGGCGTTGCAGCTGATGCGTCTGGCGAAGCAAGTGCGGGAACTCGCAGCTCCACCAACGGTGAAGGCGAAGCCAAGGCGACTTGGGTGGATGGAGGACGCCGCTATCGCGTACACGGCGGACCCGGAGAAGTATTCGGTCGCATCCAAGGTCGCAAAGCTCGTCAACGTCCATACATCCACGGTGACGCGAGCTGACCGGCCTGGAGGGCCTTGGGCCGAACGCAAGCGGCAAATCGACGAATGTAGAACCAACTATCTGGAGAAGCTACGCGCCGACGGCGACCGTTGGGAGAAACAGCGAGCGTCCTAGCCCGGATATTGCAT
>NZ_JANZKV010000183.1 GCF_025060895.1 Stieleria sedimenti
GAGAGATTCGCGAAAAGGGGTCAGCCCCCAATAGCCGGAACGGCCCGAAGGGTGCTTCGCACTATTGGGGTCTGACCCCTTTTCGCCGGCCCCTTTTCGCCGGCCAGCCCTAATTTCAAATTGGAACAAAGCACTCGCTGGGCGCGCCGTTTCGGGATCCTTTCGGTCGATTTTTCGGCAAACCGGACGGGCTCGGCCCCGTATGAAACCGAGACGTGCCCGGTTCGGCCGTCACACGACGCTCGACTAAGCTAAACTGTTGGCAAACCGGTGCGGATCCAAGGCTTGTTGTGATGCAATGCTTTCTCAATGCTTCCGCCAAGGCCCTCTTTCCTGATTAGGACAAAGCACGCGTTCGTGTGGTCCAATCGAGTTTTCTGACAGATCTTCGCCGCAGGAGATGAAACCTTGAATTTGAAACGCTGGTTCGCACTCCTTGCGATCATCACAGTCGTCGCCTGGCTCGGCTACGACGCGATGCAAAGGAAACGCGATGATGATCTGGTTCGTGATCTGATGAATGCGCAGCAACAGCGAAAGGGTGATGAACCGGAAAGGTCGGCCCTCTCTGAACCGCCCGGTAACATGGTCGTTCGTCCAATTCCCGGGAACATCTGGTTCGTCGGCAAATACGAAGACGGCGGCGGCATCGAAATCCCGTTTCGCCCCGGCGAGTCTCCGGAGAAGAGTGTGGGGCTTACCCCCCTGCATGATAATCCGGGATATGTCGGACCTGAACAATGCCAGGAGTGCCACCAAGACAAGTACCAGTCGTTTCTCGCGACGGCGCACTACAAGACAAGCCGACCGGTCAACGAAACGACCATCGACGGAAGCTTTGAACCCGGCTCCAACACCTTCCAGACCTCCGACCCCAACATGTCCTTTGAAATGATTCGCAAACGCGATGAGTTTCTTCAACGCGTCCATTTCTTTGACTGGAGCTTTGAGGTCCCGATGGAAATCATCATGGGTTCCTCCAAAATGGCTCAGACGTATCTGTATTGGCACAAAGACGGGCTCTATCAACACAACGTCACGCACATCACCGACGGCAACCAATGGATCAACAGCCCCGGATACATCGACGGCGACGCCGCGTACGCCCGGCCGATTCCGCAGCGTTGCCTGGAATGCCACCTGACGTATTTTGATTACCGTGGACAAAGGAATCGCTACACCCCCGATTCATTGATTTTGGGTGTGACCTGTGAACGCTGTCACGGGCCGGCAAAGGAGCACGTGGATTATCACCGCGAACACGAAAACGCGCGAGACGCCGTCGGAATCACCAACCCGGCCAACCTGGAACGGCAAGTCCAGATGGAGATCTGTGCTCAGTGTCACGGAGGATCGAGGGAGCTGAAAGGCGATGCATTGAGTTTTCGGCCCGGCGATCGCCTGCAAGACCACTACCATCCACCGGACGATGAACTCGATGCAAAAAACAGCGTTCACACCAGCAATCAATTGAACCGATTGTCACAAAGTGCCTGCTTTCAGCAGTCGCAAATGACCTGTATCGATTGCCATGACCCACATCACAACGAGCGTGGGGATCGAAAACTGTTTTCCAATCGCTGCATGAACTGTCACGAAAGCGAAAGTGATTGCGGATTGTTTCCTCAACCTGGTGTCGACTTTGCCGGAAACTGCATCGACTGCCACATGCCACAACGCCCGACCGAAAAATTGCGTCTCAAGAGCATCGAGGGCGATGTCTTTCCACCACTTCGTGATCATTACATTCGCGTCGATGAAATGGCGACCAGCCGGTTCATCAAGAGCGGCGTCGAGAATGAAGAGTGACGAGATCGCCTCGATGAGCAGTGCAGGCTCCTCGACCAGGATTCTCGAAACGCTGCATTTCACGCCGCGGTAGAGAACGTTCAGCCGTTTCAGCCGAAAAGCAGGTCACCGGTCCAAGAAAAAACCTCGCCCGCTGATTGCGGACGAGGTTTCGATGATCGATAGCTTGCTGTCAACCTTATTGGTTGAGCTGTTCTTCGATGGTTTCACCCGAATCACGTGTGCCCAGGGCACCCCACAATCCGTAGTTGCTACTGCTTCCAGGTACACTGGCCACGCCAACCACGTCGGAACGCTGGACGCAGACCGTCGGCAACTCTGGATCGCCACCGTCGACACTGTCACTCATAAAGATCACGGCACCATCGCCCATCAGCACGTGAGCACCACCTGTATGACGGCTACCGGCGGTCGAGATCACACCGGAATGGTTCCCGTCGTTGTTGGCGTCCACGCAATTGGGATTATTGGGTGGAAGGATGGTGTGGAACGCGGTGTAATAGGCCCGGCAATCCGCCCAGCGACTGTGCTTTGACTGGGACAGCGATGCGCTCACCAAAGCGGTCTCGTCGTAAAAATTAGGCTTATCCGGGTCGATGTGAGCGCCTGTCTTGCATCGGGCCGGAGTCAGGATCGTGTTGTTGTTGGAACCCGGAGCCCGCATTTGGATGTTCCGGACGAAGTCGGCTTTGACCTCGCGTTTGCCGCCCGAAGTGACCACTTCAGCGGCAGCAATGGTGTTGGAGAGTCCGTCCAAAACGTCCCGGAACTTCATCTCGTTACGATTCCAAAAGAACCCGCGCTGGGCGGCACGTGCCCGTTCAACGGCCCAGTTTTCAGCTCGGGCGGCAGCATCGTTGTTGCCGAATTCTCCGAAGTCATTGACACCACCATTGTTGGATCGGTCAACGGCATCGCCGAGATTACAGGCATAGTTCGTCCGTGCAAGTTGCCCGGCAGCAAGAGACTGTGCCGGGTCGCTGGGGCAACGGAATGCCGGCACTTGGGTCGCCCAAGGGATGTACTGGGTTTGCCATGGGCAAGGGCCCATCGCCTGCCAGACGCCCCCGGTTCCTGCCGGAGTTCCACCACCGGCCCGCTCCCTGCTGGGATTCGAGATCTGATCCCACAAGCCTTGCTGCTCCATGTAGGGCAGGATAGGTACCAGCCAACTCAGGAAAAGTCGGTTGCAATCGTTGGTTGGGTTGGGAGTGCCTGCTGTACGCTCACTACCGGTACCGTTCGTAGGGATCTGCTTGAACGCGGTGTGATAGTTGTGCATCGCAAGCCCAATCTGCTTGAAATTGTTGCTGCATGACATTCGCCGCGCAGCTTCGCGGGCTGCCTGAACAGCCGGCAACAACAAGCCAACCAAAATGCCAATAATGGCGATGACGACAAGTAGTTCCACCAACGTGAAACCCTGCCGCAGAGAATGAGGTCTTTGCATTCTGAGACTCCAAAAATAGAAAAAGACATCGAATAGAGATTCGGGGGAAGAAGTCCCCAATAAGGCAGATCAATATAACCTTAAACCGGGATAGTGTGGAGCAATAATCCGGTGAGTTTTTCCAATTTCAACCAGAGACGAAGGCCGCCTCGGGACTGGTATCGTTTAGGCCGGCGGGGGGGGCTTGCTGCCGATTTGGTGCTAAACGCGGGAAAACGTAGCCTTTTGGGTCAGGCTTTTTTCTACCCGCCCCTTGTTTCCTCGGGCTAGCGGCCTGTCGATTTAGTCGATGTTCCGAAATCAACGTGATCATGCCAGGCGCGACGCGTGAGCGAGGAGCGCCGCGTGGCCCCTTGCTAACGCGTGCGGGCTTCAATCGACAGGCCGCTAGCGGATTCGGCTCAGCGCTTCGGCGGCTCGCGCATCGGGTGGGGTTTCGGTCAAGGCGCGTCGATATTGCTCGATCGCTTGCCGTCGCTCACCGGAGTACTCCAGCGCCTCGCCGAGCTGGTAATGGACACCCAGAAGCCGTGGATCAAGCATCAGGGCGGTCTGGAAGCACGGTACCGCGCGAGCTGGCTGTCGATTGAGCATGTACGCCCGGCCAAGATTGACGTACCCCTCAGCCATTTCGGGAAACTCGGCAACCGCATGCTGCAGCAACTGGATCCCGGACGGCAGATTGCCCGCCTTGCAGGCCGCAATCCCCAGGTTCATGTAACAGCTCGCTTGCAGGGACCGTTCTTCATGAACGCGAATGTTGCAGAAGATTCCGGAGACCAGCAGGACCGCGACGACGCCGATCGATCGCCGGTTTGCTGCCCAGGTGCGTGCGAACAGGTCGACCGCGCCAGCGGCCGCAAATGGGATGAACAGGATTGCGACCGGGTTGCGATATCGACCCAGGATAAAGAACCCCACCACGGCCGCGATCATCGTCAGCAAGAGCAGGTAGTACAACCACAGCTTTCGCCAGTCCCGCCAGGTCGCGACCAGGCCCCAGATTCCCAGCGGGCACAGGATGCCGAAGTGCCAGATTCGGCTCATCTGCAACGGGACGGAGTACTCGCGAAAGATGTACATGCTTTCGACGTCGGGGACTTCGTAGCGATTGAACACCATGAACGTTTTCGCGACCATCAGTTGCAGCCAGCGACCGGGTGCCTGCCGAATTTCTTCCCAGGCTCGCGACATCCAAAACTGAGAGACTTCGCGGGCGGACAGCTCATGGCCGACGGCTTGTTCGGCCAAACGTTCCGCGTCCGCACGCTCGTACATTGGTGTTCCGCGACCGGGAACCAAGGGCACGTAGATTCCGTTCGCTTCGATGTTGTTGCCGATGTAGAAGTTGGGGCCCGCTTGAAACGTCGTCGGCGACCACTCCCCTCCGAGTGAACCATTGCGGGCCGCGACAGGCAGCAAAATCAAGGCAATCCCGCCGGCGTAACAGCCGACCAGTTTCCATCGGTGCCAATTCGTTTCGCGTAGCCCCAGCAGGATCCAAACGGGAATCAACGGGGTCCAGAGCAGCGCGTTCTCTCGCGCCAGCACCAACAGGCCCAGTGACACCCCGACCAAGACCGCGTACCACCAACGTTGCTCGGTTTGCAGATAAACGCAGGCTGCGATCACGGCGCACAGCAGAAATGTCGCCAGCGCGGCTTTTTGAATGATGCCGTCGTAATAAATGGCAGGCGGGTAGGCGGCCAGCATCAGTGCGGAGACCAGTCCGACTCGCTCCGAAAACAGTTTGCGACCTGCCAGGCCGATCAAGGCCACGCCGGCAACACCCAGCATCATCTGAACCAGTCGGATCAGGGTGATGCTGGGGCCGAAGATCGAAATCAGGACCGCCAAGAAATAGGGGTACAGGGGCGCCTGGTAAAAGGTCTCGGTGCCATACCAATCGCCATCGCTGATCTTGATTGCCCAGTCGACGTACCCTTTGGCATCTCCCAGCAATTGAACCAGCGTTGGAACTTCAAACGTCTGCAAGACGTGCAGCAAGCGCAGAAAAAAAGCGAGCCCACAAGTGCTCGCTAGGAGGATCGCAAAGGAAGGGCGATTGGCGGACGCCGTGCCCGTCGGGGCAACACCCTTCGAAGTCGGCGGCGCTTGGCGAGGCTTTTGCGATTGATTTCCGCGTCTAGCCATTCAAACACGCCGCGTGCTTCACGAAACCGTCAGTAATCGAGGACTATTGGGTGACATCTTCAGCTGCAGCTGCTTCCATCTCCTTTTCGTAATCTTCCATTTCTTGTTGGATTTCGGCATCCGACCGAGTGTCTTCGATGACGGCGTTGTCAGGGCCACCGCAGCCGACAGCCGAGATCGAAAGGACGAAAAGGCTGAACGCGAACATGACGGAGTGAATCAAGCGTGACATTCCAATGGCTCATTCGTAAAAAGAGGGGGGCAAACCTGATGAAGGGGTTCATTTTTCCCCGAATTGGTCGGTACCGCAAGTAGCCTGGCGTCAAATTGCCCCTCAAACGGGATCTCGCTTCGTTTCGGCGGCACTCAAAGTTTCAAAAGTCGACCCACCACTTGGAGTACTACGCTGCTGGGAATCTCGCGGTTCGCGATCGCCTTGGCTCGCCCCTACAGTCCTCGAAGCGAGTCGACGATCGCAACCAAGCATTCCACCAGTCCTTCGACCACGAGAGATGCATGTCTACCATTGAAGCGTATGCGGCTCACAAGCCGGGCGGATCTTTTGAGCCCTTTGAGTACGATGCGGGCTCGTTGGGGCCTGACGACATCGAGATCAAGGTCGAATCATGCGGGATCTGTCACAGCGATCTATCGATGGTCGACAATGAGTGGCAGATGACCGAGTATCCCTTCGTCGGCGGGCATGAAGTCATCGGCCGCGTCGCTGCGGTAGGCGATCATGTCCCGAGTCTCAACGAAGGGGACTTGGTCGGGCTGGGTTGGACAAGCCGAAGCTGCATGCACTGCGATCGCTGTATCGCCGGTGACCATAATTTGTGCGTGTCGGCTCAGGGGACTATTACCCATCAGCACGGTGGTTTTGCCGACAAGGTTCGCTGCCATTGGGGCTGGGCAACCAAGATTCCCGACGGCGTTGATGCGGCATCGGCAGGCCCCCTGCTGTGCGGCGGGCTGACGGTATTCAACCCGTTGGTGCAATTTGAATTGTCGCCGACGGCACGCGTCGGCGTCGTGGGTATCGGGGGTCTGGGCCACATGGCGATTCAGTTTTGCAACGCATGGGGCTGCGAAGTCACCGCAATTTCGCGAAGCCGCTCGAAAGAGTCGGAGGCACGGCAGCTCGGCGCGCACGAGTTCCTTGCCACCAACGAAGAGGGATCGCTGGAAAAGGTCGCGGGGAAGTTTGACCTCATTCTCAATACCACCGATGCCGAGTTGCCGTGGGACGCCTACATCGCGGCTCTCGCACCGCGTGGGGCACTGCACACGGTCGGTGCGGCCCCGTCCATTACGGCGACGGTTTTCCCGATGATCATGGGACAAAAGTCGTTTTCGTCCTCCCCCACCGGCAGCATCGCGACGACACGAACGATGCTCGACTTCGTCGCGCGGCACAAGATTTCTCCCATGACGGAGGTGTTTCCGATGAGCGACATCAACGAGGCCTTCACTAAGCTACGAGAGGGATCACCACGATTTCGCCTCGTGCTTGTTCGTTAGACTTAGCAACGCACGGAATCTAAGTGGGATACGCTTCCAGCCTGTCGACGCTGAAACGACAGGCTGGAAGCCTATCCCACTTCAAGAGATCCGGCAGTTATATTCCTTTCGTCGCTTAAACGCTCGCCGCCGCGCATGCTCGTCACCTTCACCGGCAATAGAAGCTCAACGATGGACAATAGGATGATGCGAACGCTTGCCCTCCTTACTGGCCTGCTGCTTGGGCCGCTGGTTGGGTTGAACGCTGACGACAACGTTTCGACGGCGCCCGTCCCGCCGAATTCAAAGCCAACGATCAGTTCTCCGGGAGGTTCCGCATCAACCGCAGATGAAGCGACACCACCAAACTTCGTGATCATCATGGTGGATGACATGGGCTACGAGGGAGTCAGTTGCTTTGGGAATCCGTATTTCAGGACGCCTGAAATCGACAGACTGGCTGAAGAAGGTATGCGTCTGACGGACTTTCATTCGTCCGGAACAGTCTGCTCGCCCACTCGTGCGGGATTGTTGACTGGTCGTTATCAGCAGCGAGCGGGCATCGAAGCCGTCATCCACCCTCGCGCCGACCATCCGGAACATCGCAAAGGGCTGCAGAAGTCAGAAACGACGTTCGCTGAAGTGTTGAAGCAGGCCGGTTACGCGACGGGAATTGTCGGGAAATGGCACCAGGGGTATCCGCAGAACTCTCAGGACTATCATCCGCAGAATCATGGCTTCGATGAATTCATCGGCTACCACAGCGGCAACATCGACTTCGTCAGCCATGTCGGCGACCACTATCGGCATGACTGGTGGCATGGCCGTCAGGAAACCAATGAAGACGGCTACACGACTCACCTGTTGAACCGCTATGCCGACGCTTTCATCCGCCGACAGGCAATGGCTGATGCGCCGTTCTGCCTCTATGTGGCCCACGAAGCCATTCACAATCCCGTTCAGGTTCCCGGCGATCCCGTGCGTCGAACGGTCGAAAAATGGGATCGCTGGAAATGGCAGGAGCACTCCGCCGAGGAAAGGATTGCCAAATTCAAAGGGATGACGATGCCTCTGGATGAAGGTGTCGGCCAGATTCGAAAGACGCTGGTTGAGCTTGGGATCGACCGGAACACATTCGTCCTGTTTTTCTCAGACAACGGACCAGCTGCTGACTGGCCGGATTCGGATGATTATCGCGGCCGAAAGGGCTCGATCTATGAAGGCGGCCATAAAGTTCCCGCGATCGTCTGGTGGCCGGGAAGAATCGAAGCTGGCACGCGATCCAACGAACCGTTGATCAGTATCGATGTCATGCCAACGCTGCTCGACCTGGCGGAAGTGACATGTGATGTGAAGCTCGACGGAGTCAGCTTCGGTGATGTCGTGCTCCACGGGGAGTCCTTACCGAAACGTGCTCTGTACTGGGCTTCGCTGTCAAACGGAGGCGGACGCAGCGAAGCGATCCGACAGGACGAATGGAAACTGGTGGTGTTGCATCCCAAAGCCGCTCCCGGGACGTTCGAGAATGCCCGGACGGAACTCTACAACCTGGCGGAGGATCCGGGTGAAACAACCGACATCGCAGAGCGGCATCCGGCCCGAGTTGCGAGCATGCGGAAACAGCTCAGATCGTGGTACGCCGATACTCAGGTGACGGCAACAGAGCAGCCCGGTGGATGGCTTTCCAAACGATAGTCCAACGTGACGCCTGGGGCGCGCCTTCAGCTAAACTCAAGTTGGGTGTTCCGCAGGGCAAGAACACGTCGCTCGGACTACGCGTCAGCCCACAACCATGTCAGCTGGCAGGATGAAAACTTTCGCAAAGTCGTGTTGAACGCAATTCTCTGGACCGCGAACGTCGAAGTTCCCAAGGAGGGGTGCCCTTCGCCGGCCGTGAATGATTCGCGAATCAACGAGAATCTTGACGACAAGAGAAACAAACGATGAGAACCTGGAATACCGCCGCGTTGCTCGTGCTTTGCGCCCTGCTGTCACTGACGCCCTGCACTGACGTGCACGCGCAGTCAAAGCCCAATGTGATCTTCTTTCTCGTCGACGATCTTGGCTGGCGGGATGTGGGTTGCTACGGCAGCCAGTTTTATGAGACGCCGGCGATTGATCAGTTGGCAAAAGAAGGCATGCTTTTCAAGAATGCCTACGCAACATGCCACGTTTGCTCTCCGAGTCGCGCGAGTATTCTGACCGGGAAGTATCCCGCACGCACGAATTTAACCGAATGGCTGGGTGGGCGTCCTGAACGTGACTATGAAAACTTACATCATGGCGCAAAGATCACCGCATTGCCTGATGAAGAGCAAACATTGGCGGAGACATTGCACGAGCACGGCTATGCCACCGCCAACTACGGCAAGGCCCATCTGAACAAAGATCCCACGACTTACGGATTCGATGAAGCGATCACCGGTTGGGTCAGATCCTACTTCCATCCGTTTTCACCGACGTACGAGAAGACCTTGCCGTCGAAACAGGGCGATTACTACACCGACAAGCTGACAGAGGCCGCCATTGATTTCATCTCACGAAACAAACACAAGCCGTTCTTTGTGCACCTGGAACATTTCTCCGTCCATGATCCGATCCAGGGCCGCAAGGATTTGGTTCGGAAGTACCAACAGAAACTCGCGTCGATGACGGAACAGGAAGGCCCAGATTACATTCTGGAGCCCAATCCCGACGGGCCTGCGATCTCAGCGGACAAGCTCAAATTCTTAGCAGAAAGCGACAACGCTGAATTGCACCAGAAAGAGCGGGTTTGGTGGGTCAAGCAAAAGCAGGACAACGTCGAGTTTGCCGGGATGGTTGAGGCGACCGATGAAAGCCTCGGTCGAATCCGTGCAAAGCTTCAGGAACTTGGGCTCGAAGACAACACGATCATCATTTTCACGTCCGACAACGGCGGCATGTCGGCGTCGAACCAGTATCGCGGCATCGATCATCCTCGCCAGACGCTCGATTCCCGCTTCGCAAGCTCCAATCTGCCGCTTCGGGGGGCCAAAGGCTGGAACTACGAAGGTGGGATTCGCGTGCCTTTGATTGTGCACTGGCCAGGCAAGACACCTCCAAACTCCACTTCGCACGCGGTCGTCACGGGAACCGATTACTATCCAACTTTGCTCGAGATGCTGGGCCTTCCCGCGTTACCGGAACAGCACGTCGACGGCCGAAGTTTTGTCCCCGCTTTGAAAGCAGACGACTACGACCGCGGACCCATCTATTGGCATTTCCCCCACTACAGCAATCACGGCTTCCAAAGCCCCGGCGGTGCGATTCGATTCGGAAAGTTCAAGTTACTCGAGTACTACGAAAACGGAACGGTGCAGCTTTTCGACTTGGGAAATGACATGGGTGAACAGAACGACGTCGCGAAGTCTCAGCCCATGATCGCTCAAAAGCTGAAGCAGATGCTGCACGACTGGCGTGACGAAGTCGACGCCAAGATGCCATATCCCAAAACCGCAACGTCGAAGCCCGCACCGGGAGCACGCGTCGCCAAACCGAACCGGTAGGCCGGCGAGCGTGCTCCGGTTGCAGTGGAACGGCAGCCCTATCCCACTCGTATCGATGCCGAATAGAGCCCAGTCTCAGAGAGAAAAGTCCTGTCACGATGAAACAACACACTCTGGCCGTTCTCGCGTTGATCGCAGTTTCGACATGCCGCGAATTGGCGGCTGCGGAAGCTTCTGGCAGCGATTCAAGTAGCGAAGCCCCAAACATCGTTGTCATCTTTATCGATGACATGGGGTTCGCCGATCCGAGCTGCTTTGGTAATCCGCTCATCCGGACGCCGAACATCGACAAGCTCGCCGCCGATGGCATCAAGTTGACTAATTTTTATGTCAATTCGCCGATCTGTTCTGCCTCGCGAGTCTCGCTCACCACCGGTCTGTATCAGGGGCGTTGGAAAATCCATTCGTACCTGAACACTCGGGCGGGAAACGCGAACCGCAGCATGGCAGATTACCTCGACCCGTCCGCCCCGACGACCGCAAGGAAACTCAAAGCCGCCGGTTACGCGACCGCTCATTTCGGCAAATGGCACATGGGGGGCGGTCGCGACGTCGACGATGCACCTCTGCCTCAGGCGTATGGATTCGACGAGTCCCTGGTTTCATTCGAAGGCCTTGGCGATCGCATCATCGAAAACAACCCAAACGCCATCGAACGGGCGCGTGCCCTGGGACGCGGAAAGATTATTCCCTGTGAGCGTTGGGAGAGGATGCAGATCCAGACCGATCGCACGATCGATTTCATCCGGCGCCACCGCGACGGCCCGTTCTATGTCAGGCTGTTCCCCAACGATGTTCATGACGCGCACGTGCCGCTTCCCGGCAGTGCCGACAAGTTCAAGTCCGTTTCCGATGATCCCTCTGTCGATTCGCCGGCGTTCCGGTCGAGAATCACCTCGATGGTCTCGACCGTGGCGGCGTTCTTCTGGGCCATCCCGCCCCTCGCGGCAAGCCAGTGTTCTGGCAATACGGCCATCCGCACGCCATTCTCAAAGGCGGCAAGCCGGAGCACCAGAGCCCCACGTTCGCGATGCGCGACGGTCGCTGGAAATTTTTGGTCAATCCCGATGGCAGTGAAGCCCAACTCTTCGATCTCGAAGCGGATGAAGGCGAGACGACCAATCTTCTCTCTGTGCAACCGAAGCGGGCCGCAGCGATGGCCCGCCAGATCGCGGCCTGGGCCGACGACGTCGGCTTTGCATTCGATGACCAGGCTCCCCTCACCGCCCCCGTGCCCACGATCGCAATCCTCGCCAGCAATCAACTGCTTCGATTCGTCAGCCATGGCGTCAACGGCGATTCCGGTTCGCTTCAGTTGGATGGAAAGTCATGGCTCGACCTGCCGGCGTTTCGTGCGCCGAAAGTGGCGGGAGGTCGATCGCTTCAGATCAAGGGGACCATTGACTCCCGTTCTCCCTCCGGGGTGATCTTCGCTCACGGCGACAGTCGAGCCGGCTACAGCGTCTACCTCGATCAGGGGCATCTGTGCTTTGCCGCCTGCGCCGGCGAAGAACGCACTGTGGTCCGTTCCTCTGCCGCGATCGCCGGTCCGACCCCCTTCGAAGCGAACTGGAATCCCAAGGGTGAGATGTTTCTGAAAGTGAATGGCAAGCTCGCCGGAAAGGCGGAAGCAGGCATCCTCCCGCGCGAACCCGGCGACTCCATTCAGATCGGTGCAGATCTGGCCCAGCCCGTCGGGGCCTATACCGCCCCGAATCACTTTACCGGCACCATTGAAAACCTCACGTTCAAGTATCCGAACGGAACCTGACGATCCTGAGTTCCAGGCCCGAAACAAAGCGGTTGTTGACGCTGGCAAGGCCATTAAGAACGACGAGCGACAACGCCACTTCGGTTCGCACAAGTTGCCGTCGGGCAACCGCAGCTACTTCAGAAATCAACATTCCGGCAAAGGACATTCATGGACATGTTGCGTTCTGCCCACCTTCGCTCTGCTGAGCGGTTGCTGTCTCAGAGAGTGACACCCACCTACTGGCCTTGTTCGGATCCGCGTAATTCGTGTCAGGGAACGACAGAGATGGCAGGAAAATCGCGGGCAGAAAAATGGGGGAGTCGGAAGGAGGGTCGGCAAGAAAATGGTTGACAAGAAAATGGAGTGCGGGAAATGAACTGACCTGGTTCATTGCGGCGGTCTCCGACCTGGATTCCACGTTCGCAACGATCCTCCCAAATTTTCCTGTCATCCATTTTCTTGTCTCACTTTCCTTTAAAACCCCTTTCCCCTCTTCCTATTTGTAGATGCTCCAGCAACGGCCGAAGCATCGCGAAGTACTTGAGCCCTTCAACGTTCAAGTCGGGCTTCTTCTCAGCCTTCGCCTTCTCCGGACGATCAGCCGTCGCAGCTTGCTTGGGTTTTCGTCGCTTTGGTCGTTTCTTGGTCGTGGTCGCCATGTCACAACGTAGCATCGCAATCGGCTGATGCTCGGAAAGTGATTTCGTCGAGAAATTGCAGATCGGCGTCGCTGTTTCCCGGTAACACCAACCGAAATACATTGACATCGCGACCGCTGTGGATGTTTCACGAACGGCCGGAAAATACGCTGAAACCATTCGGGTGCGTTGACATCTTGTTGAGCTCGATGATCACCGAAGAAGCTTGCGCCAGCTTCTGGAATCTCATGCACGCAGTTCATCCGCGTCCGGTCAGAATCGGCGTCTTGATCTCATTGGGACTATTCGGAACGTCACTTCCGCACGACTCCCAAGCAACGGCGCGTCGTGCGATTGACGGAATGGTCCTTTTAGTAAAAGAAAAACCGACTCGATCACACATCGCCGGAAACGTGGGAGTCGTGGGGCTGATGATCACTGCGTGGGCCACCCGAGATCAAAACGCTGCCCCCGCTTCTGCGCCGATGACCTTCGGCCAGAACAATCCAGAAGCGGGCGTTAGCTTCCGGCCGACATCGCGCCGTCGAGTCCGCCGTAAACGCGAGCACCGAATTGCTGGCAAAGATTGCTCGCGCAACGCACACGCCGGGCCGAACACTATTGCCCCTTTCCCCTTTTTTCCTTCGAACCAACACTGCGGCATCAAGAATTCGCCGCCAACAACCGGTCAACGACGCTTGCGACGGGCAGTGCTCCATCACTCCAATCGATCTCCCTAATGATGGTGAGTTGCTTTTCGCTAAGCGGCATTCGCCAGCGATCACGGAAGACGGGCGTCAGGTCTTTTCCTGCGGCTTTCGACGCACAGACGAACCAGTTCAGGCATTGGGACATGGCGGAAGCTTCGTCGGTTGCCGGGAATTCTTTGCACTGGTGAAGTGAATAGAGAAACTTCCTGACCCATCGTTCTCCGCCAAAATGCTTGCGCAGTTTATGCATCGCCGAGGCGTACATGACCGGCTGGTCGCTCGGGTAGATGGTACGGCCCGCTTCGTCTTTCAGCCGATGAGCCTTTTCCCCACTCGACACATTGGTAAATGCGTCCAGAAACTTGACATCGGACTTTGCATAAATCTCTTCGCAGCTCTCGATGACTTGACGAGTCCGATCGCCGTCCGCGTCTTTCAGTCCGAGACTGTCCATGCAGACACGCCGCATGAAGACTGCGTAGCCGGTCGTGAACAGATTGTGTCGGTCGCCGAAAACGAAAAAGTTACGCCCCATCTCGTAAAAGTAATAGTGTGAAAAGACATCGGGGTGGGCGACGAACTGGGGCCAATCGGTATTGTAGAATCCAGCGACTTCGATTCCGGAAGTGCCGACGTATCCACACCCATACCCGCAGGTCAATTTTGAATCTGGTACTGCGCAAATCGTTGGCTTTTGATTCAGATGCCGATACAACCCCGGTTTCTTACCAACCAGTCGCAAGTAGACCTCCCAGCCGCGATCGAGCACGTTGACAAACTTCATCATTTGGTCCGAATTATAGTCGCCAGGGCGCGCGAGAAAGACGATTGTCTCACCCTGCCATGCCGACATCTGAAAACTCAATCCGGCATCTCGCCAGCGGTCAGGATTGAACGCGATCTTCGAGCAATCAACGGACTCTTGTGCGGAAACCAATCCAGAAGCCGAGGCCAAGCCGCCAATCAGCCAGCCGCAAAGAAAAAGTCGGGTCATCGAGTGGGGAATAAGTGGGATAGGCTTCCAGCCTGTCATTTCAGCATCGACAGGCTGGAAGCCTATCCCACGATCAAGATCCGACAGTCGTTTTCCACTCGACATCGAGTGGCGATCTCTAAATGCGATGTTCATTGTCCGGCGTGATCCTCCACCTGTCCCTGCGTTGACTTCGCGAAATGACGACACACAAAAATTCAACATGAAGCAACAACGCAAAAGGGGAAGGGAAACGGGGTGATTCGGAGGTCTTCGGTCTCTCAGCATTGTTGAAAGCTGATTGCTCGCGCCCCTGGCGGAAGCGTGCCGTGCCACATGGAATTCGTCTGGCCCTTGTAGTGAAACAGGAATTGTGACATCGGCTGCGTGATGACTTTGTTGCGAGTGTTTGAATAGTGCCACACGATGCCGCTGAGCAGCAATCCGACATGCTTCTTTGGCACGTTCTTGAGTGTAGTTTTTTCGCCACGGGTGACAAAGTTCTTGCTGCCGCTGACAAAAATGATCCCAGTCAGGGTCGTCGTGGTCTGATTGATTTCGGCGACCTTCGGGCACCGAGCAAAGATTTCGTGGACACGAATGTTTGCACCCGGTTCCGTACCTCCCTTGTGCTGCTTGCAATCATAGCCGAAATGCAAATTCAGGACGTGCGAGACGAAGTGTGCGCAATGATTCGCGGAGTTGTCGTGAAACTTGTTTGGGCAGATATCCGAAATGGTCTGACCGACAAAGGAGTCGAGCTGTGGTTTTGTAATCATCGCGTGCCCTCTAACTCTAAAACGGGAATGTCGTCTCGCAAAGGTGAGTGTTTCGGAGACTGGCACTGTAAAGTATGACGATTCCGGCGAAGGCGTGCAGCATTTTCATCGCCTCCTCTCGAAAAGAGAACACCATAAAAACCCCTTTCCCCTTTTTCTATTTGAGCGTCGTCTTGGCAAGGATGGTGTTGAGGAACACTCTTCGGATCGCATCGTATCCGCGATCATTGGGGTCTTCGATGTTGGTGAAGAACCAATAGTGTGGGTCGTCGCTGTCGTAACTTGAACGCCAGAACTGTCTGCAGTGCGATCCGTGGCCAAGAAACGTTTCATGGAGAGGAACGACATGCACGAACTCGTATTGGGACGCAACGTTGCGTATCACTTGGTTGTAGCGGGCGTGGATCGCTAAACCGTCGGGCCAATCCGGCAAGAAGATGCTCGGCGCATCGCCGACGCCGTCGGTCGGGTCGTAGATATCACCGATGTAGATTTCACAACCTGCCGGAAATTTCGCGGCAATCTCCCGAAGCATCGTGTCCAGTCGATCCCGAAAATTGTCGATCCAAGGTTTCGCTTGCTCAAGCGTCGCGGAGTACATCGCGCACTCGCGAGGCGGGCTGCGGCCGTAGCTGTGAATCAAATCATTTCCGCCGGACGTCATCAAGATGATTCCGAAGGCGTCCGGGTACGTCGGAATCGTTTCACGAATCACGTCCAGATGGAGATTCGATTCCGAACCAGAGATCGCGAAGTTTTCAGCGGCAAGATTGGGCAACACGGATGAAAGGCAAATACCACGCATCGGTTCGTATTCATCCGATGGATTCTGGATCAACCGATTGAAGAACGTATGTTTGGGTGATTTTGCGCCCAGCCCCGCCGTGATGCTGTCTCCGATGCCGACCACGCGAACGGCACGATCCGACCAAACGTTTTCAAAATGAGTGCGATCGACCTCCGGTCCGGCCGGGCCTTCGCCGATCGGCCGTGATAACCAAAACTCGATATAGCCGAAGGTTCCGGGGATCACGATCAATGCAGTCGCGATCAAAATCAACTGCCGTGTTTTGCCTCGCTGCTTTTTCTGATTCATTCAACTCACCTTGCCGACCACTGCTGCGACGGTCCCCCACCGGTCGGTTGACCCGCTCATCGCCGCCAAGCGATCGACCCACAAAATGGCCGTCGGTTTTCGTTAGTATACAGGTATCGCTGAGGCGAATCATTCGATTCACCTGTAGAGACTTGATCATGCGACAGCCGATCGCGGCACCGGTGGGCATGTTCGCCGGTCGTCCACTCCGGCATTCGAAGATGGTCGCTCAGCCGGTTCACAGGGAACGACAGGGAGGGCAGAAAGATCGCGGCCAGAAAAATGGGAGCGTCGGGAAGCGGAGCGACAAGAAAATTGCTGACAAGAAAATGGGGTGCTCAACTGCAACCGGGTTGAGGTCGCCCAATCGCTAGTTTGAAGCGGCTTCCAGGCAATAGAGGTGCTTCGCGCCGCGGAGAAAGAGTTGCTTGCCCGACAGCGCTGGAGAAGCATCAAAACGGTCGTCAAGCCGATTGGTTGCCAGTTCCGTCAGCGTACGAGATCGTTGGATGACAAGCGTGGTCCCGGTGCGGCCGGTGATGTAAACGCGTCCTGACGCGCCGACAGGGGATGCGTAGATGTTGGAGAACTGACCGATGCGTTCGGGGCCAAAAACCGTCTCGCCCGTCGTGGAGTCCACGCAGGTGAGGATCGACTGGTTCGATTGGTTGTAGTACAGCAAGCCATCGTAAAGCAGAGGCGATGGGATGTAGGGCGTGCCGCGGTCTCGCTTCCAGAGGATTTTCTCGCTGCCGGAGATGACCCCGGTCTCGGTCAGCGGAATGGCCATCGCAGCGTAGCCCTTGTAGCCACTCATGCAGATCACGTAATCGCCATTGATCACTGGACACGGGGTGACGTTGCCGGTCAGACCGCTACATTGCCAGATCACCTCGCCTGATTCCAGGTCATAGCTGCGGACGGCACCCGAGGCCGCGGTGATGACTTGCGTTTTCCCGCTATGCCGGATCACCCTCGGTGTTGCCCAAGCGTTGTCTTCATCACGCTGCCGTTTCCACAGGGTCTCTCCGGACGTGGCATCCAGCACTTCGATGGAGCTTTGGCCTGCGTGATCACGAACGATCACCAACTTACCGTCGTGCAGAACGGGGGAACAACCTTCACCGAGACTGGAACCGACCTTGGCTTCTCCGAGATCTCGTTCCCAACGCTTGTTTCCGTCGAGGTCGTAGCAATACAGCCCAGCCGATCCGAACCAGCAAAACAGGTGGTTGCCGTCGGTCGTGGGCGATGCCGACGCAAAGTCGTTGTCGTTGTGTGCGCCCTCGTGGGGGATCTTCGTGGTCGCGGTCCGCCGCCACAATTCGTTTCCGTTGTCACGATCAAGGCACAAAACGACAAATGCATACTCTGTGTTCGGGCGTTTGATGTCGAAGAAATTGGTCTTTGGTTGGTCTGCGGGATCGGGAATCGAAGTGTCCTTCACCCCAGTGTCGATTGCCGTTAACAGGAACACTTTGTCGTTCCAAATGATCGGCGTCGAGGTTCCTTTTCCATCGATCGCAACTTTCCATTTAACATTCTTGTCCTCGCTCCACTCGACTGGAGGATCGGCCGTACGCGACACGCCGGTTGCGTTTGGGCCTCGCCACTGGTGCCAGTTTTCCTCCGGTGAACCCCCGAAAGAGAGAGTTTGCGACAGTAACAGAACGAAGCACGCAATGGAGGTGGGAAATGTTTTCATCGCTGGAGTTAGTTCGCGCAAGTGTTTTCGTATTGGGGATGATGATAGAGCCTCGTTGCCACGTGCGGGTATTTGGCCTCAACGATCGCTTTCCTTTTTGCCCGAAAACGATTGCTACGCAAACTGTGCCAACTCGTCGATGACTCCGTCGGCTTCGCCACCTTGGAAATTCTCGGGCACCGGCACGCCCATCACGCCGAACATGGTTTGCCAGAGATTGCCGAGGTACGCATCCTCTTTGATCAGGTGGCCTTGATGTTTCACTCCGATGCCGGTGCCGCCGCAAATGATCGCCGGCAAGTGATGGTTGTTGTGCGCGTTGATTGTTCCGCCCGACGAACCCCACACAACCATGGTGTGATCGAGCAGTGTGCCGTCGCCCTCTTTCACAGATTTCAGTCGATCAAGAAAGTAAGCCCACTCTTCCATGTACCACGTGTCGGCTTTGGTCCACCAACGCAGCTTCTCGGGGTCTTCGCCGTGATGCGTCATTTCGTGATAACCGTATGGATTGCCTTCGCCCTTGAATGCTCCGGTGCCATCAGAGTTATCCATCCGGGCCATGTAGGAAACCACGCGAGTGCTGTCGGTCTGCAACGCAAGCGTCAGCAAGTCGTACATCAGCCGCTGATAACGCCGATAGTCAAGGCCGCTGCGAGTCGGGTCGAGCCCCTGTTCATCGCCGAACTCGGGCTCATCGACGGTCGGCTTTGGTTCGTACAGCCACTTTTTCTCGACCTGCATTTGCTTTTCCAGGTCTCGAATTCCTGTGAAGTACTCGTCCAGCTTTTCGCGATCGACTTGACCGAGTTGCTTCGCCAACGCACGGGCCTCGTCTCGCACCGAATCAAGCACACTCGACCGCCGCGCGAACTCGGCTTCGCGTTCGGCAAGCGTGTCGGCAGTGTCGGGTCGGAACAGCTGGTCGAACAACACGTGCGGACGGTTCTCAGCCGGAATTGGCGTGCCACTACGGCTCCACGAAAGTGTGTTGTCCTGCGGATTACCGAAACCGGTTCCCCGGCGGATTCCAAGCACCAGCGATGAGTAACGCGTTTGGTGACCGATCGCGGCGGCGAGTTCCTGGTCGCAGGAGATGCGAAGTTTGCTGCTGCTGGCATGAGTGTTCGTGCCGGTCAGGAAGGTGCGGTCGCCGCCGTGGCCGCCGGAGTGCGTGAGCTTGAGTCCACTTACGGTCGTGAAATCGTGGCGATGACGTTCGAGTGGCCGCAGGATCGGCGTCATTTCGTAATCGGGACCCGTCGTCGTGGGCGTAAAGTCGCGACCGTTCAACCCCAGTCCCCACATGCAGAAGACCGAGCGTTTGGGGATCTCGTCGGCCGCAATGCCGCCGGCGGTGTCGGCACCGCGGGCACAAACGCTCATTGCTTCCAACCACGGCAGCGCCATCGTGATGCCAGCTCCGCGAAGAAAAGCGCGACGGCGAAAAGGTGAGGGTGAGGTTTTCATATTCATCCGGTGTGCTATTTCGATTGAAACAGTTCGCTGGCAACGACTTTGCGGATCAGCGTCCGCATTCGGTAGTCGTTTTGGCGAACAGAATCGGAGATGGTTGCCACGGTTTGGTGATCGGGGTAGCCGACAGGGCGAGTGAGCGCATAGGTCAGCATTTTGGCGACGAGGTTGCGGGTGAACGCATCGCGCCGCTCCAGTAGTCCGGCCTTGTACTGCTGGAGTGAAGTGAACGCGTCTCCTTCGGGGAATCTGCCGCTGACATCAATCAACGGCGCGTTCTTGCCGCGGAATCCTTCGCCATTGGCTTGAGTCCGCCACTTGCCGATCACATCGTAATTCTCCAGCGCGATGCCGAACGGGTCCAGCTTGGCGTGGCAGGAGGCACAGGTCGGTTCGTTGCGGTGAAGATCCAGACGCTCGCGGACGGTCAGTTTCTTTCCGGCCGTGTTGGGTTGGATTTCGCCGGCGTTGGGCGGCGGATTGCCCGGCGGATCGCCGAATAGTTCGGTTTTCACCCAGGCAGCTCGACGAACGGGCAGCGTCCGCGTACCGTCGGAAAGCAGGGTCATCAGTCCCGCCATTCCCAACACGCCGCCCCGGTGATGTTGCGGCTCGATCGCGACACGGCGAATGTTTGGACCCTCGACGCCCTCGATTCCGTAGTGCTGAGCGAGCCGCTGGTTGATCATCACAAACTCGCTGTCCAGAAAGTTTGTGACGGGCAAGTCGTCGGCAACCACTTCACGAAAAAAGGCATAGGCTTCAAGCTTTGACGATTCCTCGAGTGCCGCATCGTAGTCACTGTACTCCTTGGCTGGCACCGTGTTGCCGAATTCGCGAACGTCCAACCACTGGCCCGCGAAGCCTTCGACGAATGCGTCGGCTTTGGGGTCATCTAACATCCGATCGACCTGTTCCAGCAGCGTCTGTGGATCGCGAAGCCGCTCACGCTCCGCGAGTTCGAACAGCGTTTCGTCCGGCATGCTTGACCAAAGAAAGTAGCTCAACCGAGAGGCAAGTTCGTAGTCATTGAGCTTGCGTGGTGTGGGGGCATCGGCGGGCTCCTGGATGAACAGGAATCCCGGAGAACAGAGGACACGCGCGAGCCCCAGTCTCACGGCGTCGTAAAATTCGGCTCCCGACTGGCGAGCTTGTTCGACGAATTCAACCACGCCGTCGATTTCGGCTCGATTGACCGGACGGCGATACGCTCGCCCGAGCAAACGGGTGAAGATCTCACGCACGTAGTCTGCATCTTCACGCCCAGCGTTTGCTTCTTCGTCACCGGCGAAAAGGAGTGTTTGGTGACTTTTCGGCGGCCACTGTTGAGCGACCGGCCCGCTGATCTCAAACCAGTCAACAAAGATCGTCGGCGGGTTTTCAGAATCATGTTCAGGGTTGAAATGCCGCAGCGGACCTTTCCACTTGCTCGCCTCGGCAACGATCGCATCTAACTCGGCGCGGGCTTGTTCGATTTCAGCCTTCGGTGCTCCCGACGTGTTGGCGTCGCGAAGTTGACCCTGCGCTTCCCGCACCGCACGCATCCAATGATTGTTCTCGGGTGTGGTGACGATCAATTTGTCGATGTCGTTGAAACTGAAGCCGATGCCGCGTTTGAGTCCGTCGGGTCCGCAGCGCAAGAACACCATCGCTTCGTGAACCTGCGGGTCGTCGAGTCGACTTGGAATCGGAATCTCGACTTCCGCATGAACCGGTGTTTTCGAACCATAGATGGCCCTGACGCGAATCGGTTCGCCGCGAGATCCCGGGCTGGCTCCCGCACGAACTCGGATGCGGTAATAACCGTCCTGCAACACGACGTCTGAGGCATCGAGATTCCCCAGCCGGCCCCAGCGATCACCCTTCGGACGGTTTCCGTACCCGTGAACGAACCGTACGCCCCCGTCGGTGGTCTCGAATCCGCTGGGACCTGGGGCGACGACCGTGTTTGCAAACCGGCTGGTCATCTGTCGTTTGCTGGGCTTCACTCGCGGGTTGTTCTCCGCCTCGGCCCGCTCCGTCTGAACTTCAGGATCGCCAACAACGATCGCACGCTCGGCGATACGTTCGGCAACTTCCAGCGTCCGCTGGATCTGCGTCTGGTCGAAGAACAACGCCACGCCCAACCGGTCGAACCCTTCGGCCTTCCCATCACCCGGCAGCTCTTCGACCAGCGGGGCGAGCACCTTTGGATCCATGTGCAGCAGATCGCGAACAGTGTTGGCAAATTCCACCCGGTTCAAACGCCGCATCGGAATCCGCCCGCCCGCGCTGTGCGCCAACCGTTCCGCGTCACGCAGGCCCCGATGAATCCAGTCAACAACCGGCTCGAATTCGTCCGGCCTGGGCCGAGCCTCCTCCTTTGGCGGCATCTCGCCAAGGTTGATCATGTCCACGACCTCCTTCCACTGCTCCGCCGCCTTGGCAGCCGTGAAGTCCGTCGGGATCTGATCGATTCGGAACCCGGCGTTTGCCTGTTTCGGTCCATGGCAACGAACGCAATGAGCGGCAAGAAACGGCTGAACGACCTCAGTGACCAAGTCGCGTTCCACACTCTCTTCCACAGCCTCCTGACCAAGTGCGATCGCATCAGGAGTCATGGCCGAAACAAGAATCAGCACTGGAAGTGGAAGTACACCGCCGAGATTCCAGTCGGAGTTTGTGTATCGTGAAAGAATGAACGGAAGCTTCATGTTGGAATTCTAGTCGATTCGATGGGCTGATGAATGATTCATGACATGCGTTTCGTTTCTGCAGTTGGCTGCCAGTTTCCCTGCGTCCTCGGCTATACTCAAGCTTGGTGTTCCGCAGGGCAAGAACACGTCGCTCAGACTACGCGTCAGCCCACACGTTCGAAAATCGAGCGAAGAACTGGCACAACCGATGGGCCGACTGGAATCAATTGTAAGTCGATACGGAGCACGCCATGAAGACTAAAGTTTGCCTCAGCTTTGTTTGTGCCATGTTGTTCATCGGCCCAGATGATTTTACCGAGGCTACAGTGGCCGAGGAGAGTCGCGCGAGTATTCTGACCGGGAAGTATCCGGCGCGTACGAATCTGACGGAGTGGCTGGGCGGGCGTCCTGGACGGGACTACGAAAAGTTGCATCATGGCGCGAAGATCACCGCATTGCCCGACGAAGAGCCTACATTGGCGGAGGCATTGCACCAGCACGGCTATGCCACCGCGAATTATGGCCAAGCGATAGGGTGACCAAGTGTCTGAGCGTGTTCGCCGATGCCGCGAGGTTTCCAGGTCCATTCCCTCCGGCCAAACTTTTTCTTACACTCGGTGCTCTGCCGACACGTCGGAAAATTGGATTTTGGTCCGCGTGGTTGTGGTATCGCAAATTGGAAATCCCCGTTTATCTCTCCAGAACGTTCATTGGAACCGGCACGTTTGTAGAGACTCACCTGAGGTTCATCATTCATGGCTGCTTCGACGTCAATTCTCCCGGACAAACTGCACGAGTACCCGCAACAAGATGTGATCGATGGAGGATCGTCTTCGATTCTCGACGACTGCCTGAACAAGAACGGCGGGGTGTTGCAACTGCTGCACCGCTACGCCGGACGAACATTCTGCACGCCCGGTAAACGCCTTCGTCTTGATGAACGATCGTACTATCCGGACTATATGGACGGGACGGGGCTCGATGAACTCTGGATGTGTTGCACGGTTCCCATCGTGACGGGCGTCATCGATACGCGCACCAAGAAGGCACCGTTCCGCGAAGGCGAATCACACGTCCTGACTCCGGACGGGCAAGTCATCTCGCTACAGGATTTGATCGTCGCCAATCCGGAAGCGGTCATGGGTGAAAAGATGACGGCCTTTTCGAAGTCTCTGTTCGGCGACCCGACTTGGCCGATTGTGTCAAAGAAGTTCGACAACCTGAATCCGATTCCGCATCATCTTCACTGGTCAAAGTGGGAAGTCTACGACATCAATTCCTTTGACAATCCTGGAGTCAGCCCGTCGCATTATCACACCACGGCGATGGGATTGTACCCGTTCGTAACAAAGGGCCAGTTTCTCGATTGCATGAAGAGTTTTGGGCAGGGCGAGTACAACGGGGTGCGGCATTTGTCGCCGCACACGATGATGCACATTGACAACGGTTTCGTGATGCCCAACGGGGTGCTGCACTCGCCGACGGACCTTTGCACGCACGAGCTGCACGTCACGATGGATGAGCACTTCCTGGCCGAAGACCTGACGCTTGACGGAAGAATCGGAGCAGCGGATGCGTTTTACGCCTGCCGAGAAGAGGATTACCCGAAGGACAAGCACGAAGACTGGGAGTACCTGGTTGAAAAGTTCGACTTCGAAGCGAACCAGGACCCGGACTTCGTTCGGAAAAACAAACGGCCCGCAATCACCGCCGAAGAATTCGCGGGCGACGGAGTCGACGCCAAGTGGATCATTTACGGTGATTTCCTCGGCGACCAGAAGTGCTCGATTCTGCGGCTCGCCGTGCAGCCCGGCGGTAAGACGAATTTTTCCCCGGAGAGCCCCGCGCTGTTCCACACCAATCGCGGAAGCGGTCGCGTCGGAAAACTCGAAGTGAAATACCACCAGGGTATGAAGCTGGGCGAGATCTATCCCGAGATCGGATTCATCACCCAATCCGCACTCAATAACGGCGGCGTGGAAATCGAAAACACGGGAACGGAACCTCTCGTGTTGACCTTCGACTTCCCACAGAACGCGCATTCCAAAACGCCCGGTGCCAACACGACGAAGTAGTCGCTCGCGCAAGCCGGATCGAGGAGCGAAGCGACGCCGCTTTGGCACTGCGGTAAAGGGCAGCGGGTCATTTCGCGGAGATCTGCAACCGTGAAAGATGCGAGCAGCGAAGATGACCGGTGGATGACATGCGGTGTGAATGGTCATTGTCCCACGCGTGTCCGGTTCGATGGAGCGGACATTGGGTGGGGGCGGATGCGTCGGCAAGCCAACCAGGTTGGTGAGGATGAAGTTGCCCCGACGTACTGGGGAAGTCGTGGTTCCATTGGCCGTTACTTTTCCGCTCGACAAACGCAACCCCAACGCTAGCTGTGGGCCGAGCACTAGGGGAAGTGAGGCAATTCCCAACCCTTGCGTCGAGGCCGAGATAACAAGTAGTTCTCTAGATGACGGAATGCCAGTGGTGGTAGATGTGATCCGCTAAGCAACGCTCTAGCAATTTTGGTCGCCTCCACAGACACAATTCAACTCACAAACATCCCATACCTATTGCTGATTGAATTTCAAAACGTTTTTAAGATTTACGGCGAAGCGGACGCCGAGGTCCGCGCGCTCGACGGCATCAATCTCGAAATCAACGAAGGGGACTTTGTGGCGTTGAAGCTTCTCATTTCACCTTCAGGTGAAGTCTTTCCACGAATCACTCGGGATGCCAATAGAACTCGGGAGGAACCAACACTCCCGGAGAAATGGCGTTTGATCGGGCACACGCTCGACCGTCCCATGGAGTTCAAGCTGACTGGAGAAACGACGGTCATCAGGACAGGCAATCAGGATTCGTTTCAGGGGCCTGTCAAATTCAGCCTCAATGAATCACAACCCGAGCAATCAGCTCAATCGCGTGGCGGCGGTCGTACCACAGAAGCGACAACGGCAATTTCCGCGGAGCCCTCCTATGGAACAAGAAATGACAAGCATTGGACGCGGTGTTCACCAACGCTGTTTTTCTCCGCTTAAACGTAGATCGGGCCCCGGAAAAGTGTGAGTTGGGATATTCTTCTAGATTTTCGTTAACGAAATCTTTCGGCGTTCGGCATACCGGGTACACAGAGATACTTCGCGTCGACCGCTTAGATGAACGAAAACCAAAAACGAGAAGAGTTCACCCATTGCTGGCTGGAGGCTGAGCCTTCGGTATCGGCGTACGTTTTCGCGTCGATTTCCAGTGTTCATGACGCTGAAGACGTCGTTCACCGGGAACAGCGATGGCCTCAGCTTCTGGCGCGAGCTTTGGCGGCCGCCCTTTGTGTGTTGCCGGTCATTGGTACGTCGTTGCTGGTGGCGGCCGACCGGCCCAACATTGTGATCATCCTTGCGGATGACCTTGGGTACGGAAGCCTTAACAGCTACGGCGCGGATGAGTCGCACATAGCAACGCCTAACATCGACCGGCTGGCAAAGCAGGGCCGACGATTCACCAGCGACAACGGCGGCGTGCTGATGACCGAGGGTACACGTCCCGAGGCGGAAGCGTATCGAGAGGGGCTCCGCTGCAACGGCAACTGGCGCGGTCGCAAGCACAGCATTTACGAGGGTGGTTTTCGAGTTCCGTTTCTTGTTCGCTGGCCGGGACATGTTCAGCCGGGATCCGTTTGTGACGAAACGATCAACATCGTCGACATCTACGCCACGCTTGCCGCGGTGATCGATCAGCCGCTTCGACTGGACGAGGACGTCGCCGAAGACAGCTTCAATGTGCTGCCGGCAATGCTCGACACGCCACACCAGGAACCGCTTCGGCCGTCGATGATTGTTCACAGCCCCAACGGCAACTTTGCAATCCGCTGTGGCCCGTGGAAGTATATTGAAGGCAAACCGAGCCCGACGTTGAAACGCATCCCGCGGCGAGACGAACTTCACGCTCAGCTCTACAACCTGCAGGACGACCCGGGCGAGAAACATAACGTTATCAACGAATATCCTGATGCCGCGAACCGGTTGGCAAGTTTACTTGAGCAGCTGCGCAACGACGGAAGGTCATCAACGCGAACGTCTCAACGAGAAAATACCAAATGAACAGGCAACTTCTTTCATTCATATCACAACTGCTCCTCGCATTCCTGCTGGTGATTGCCTTTTCCGCAGGAACTCAGGCAGCGGATGATCGGCCGCCGAACATCGTTTTCATGTTCGCTGATGATCTTGGTTACGGCGACCTCGGCTGCTACGGGCATCCGTATGCAAAGACGCCTGCGCTTGACCAATTGGCTAAAGAAGGAACGCGATTCACGCAATATTATGTGACGGGCGTGACCTGTAATCCGAGCCGCACGGGGCTGATGACAGGCCTGTTCCCCGCACGATTCCCAAAGTACGCAGCCGATTTTGGTTTTGGTGAGCGTTTGACGATCACCGAGTTGCTAAAGGAACGCGGCTATCGGACGGGCCACTTCGGCAAGTGGCATATCGGTCCGGATGAAGAGAACGGCACGTACGGCATCGACACCGTGAAAGTGATCGGCAAGAGCCGCGACAAGACGACTGGTGACGCCGGACGCGACGACGACCTGTATTCGGCGGCGATCGACTTCATCAAGAAAAACAAAGACGAGCCGTTCTACGTCAACGTGTGGGGGCACGCGACACATTTTCCCGTCAACACGGCTGAAGGACTCGTCGCTGGGTTCAACGATGTCACCGTAGACCGCAACGACTTCTCACCAACAATGCAGCACAAGTTCGATGAGAGCCAGAAGATCAGCGGCGATCTGGACGAGTCGATGCGGCAGTACCTCGGCGACGTATATCAGATCGATCGCAACGTCGATCGCCTGTTGAAGACGCTCGACGAACTGGGACTGAGCGACAACACGATCGTTGTCTTCTCCAGCGACCATGGGCCAGCGCCGGTGATTCTCAGCAAGCAGGAACCTCGGAAATACTCGAACAACATGCTCGGCTACGCGGGCGAATTTCGTGGCGGCAAACACGAACAATACGAAGGCGGCACGCGCGTCCCGTTTATCGTCCGTTGGCCGGGCAAAGTCGAAGCCGGTCGAGTCGATACGCAAAACGTCTGCTCGTTCATCGACTGGCTGCCGACGCTGTGTGCGATTGCCGGAGTCGACGAATTACCGAAGCCAATTGACGGCGAAGACATCTCCGATATCTGGTTCGGTACCGATCGTGAGCGAACAAAGCCACTATTCTGGAAGACAAGTGCAGTCGGCGCGACGCCAGCGATGCGGGAGGGCAACTGGAAGTTGCATCTGCCACGCAAACAACGCGGAGAACCAGAACTTTATGACCTGTCGATTGACCCCAGCGAGAGTCGCAACGTCGCTGAGCAGCATCCAGACGTCGTGAAAACGCTTTCCAGGAAAGTCAAAGCCTGGGCCGCCACGCTGCCCACGGAATACTCCAAGAAAAAGGTGAGAAGCAGGTAAAGCTCGTCCACTACGAAGCAGCTTGCCTAAATTTAGAAACGACTAACCGTAAAGACGAAAATCTATGAAACTTCATCACGCCTTGCTCCTCTTGCCGATCGTTGGTCTTGTTTGCCTGTCAGCTAAGGCGAATGGCGAACCGGGACGACCGCCGAACGTCATTCTCTTTCTGGTCGACGACATGGGTTGGACGGACGGGGGTGTCTTCGGCAGCGAATACTACGAGACGCCGAACATCGATGCCTTCGCCAAACAAGCGATGCGTTTCACCAACGCCTATGCGCATCCGCTGTGCTCGCCCAGTCGGGCCTCGATCTTGACCGGGCAGGAGGAATCTCGCCACGGCATCCTTTCCGCCCACGGACATCAGGAGCCAGAGCCGTGGGGCGCGCAGGTCTATCAGGCTGCTACACCAACAGACGAATACCTGCTCACCAAGAGTCGCCGTTACCTGGATCCGGATGCCACGACGCTGGCCGAAGCTTTTCTCGGTGCCGGCTACCGCACGGCTCACATGGGCAAATGGCACCTGGGCTTGACTCAAGAGCATTGGCCGGACCAGCACGGCTTCGAGGTCACGTTTCACTCCGCACCAGATCCCGGACCTCCCGGCAGCACCTATTTCTCACCGCACGGAGTTCACGCTGACGGTAAGCCTGGTGCGGCACGTCGAGTCGGCAATATTGTCGACGGACCAGAAGGCGAACACATCGACGACCGGCTCGGTACCGAGGCAATCAAGTACATCACCGAACATAAGGACGAACCGTTCTACCTGAATCTGTGGATGTATGACTGTCACGGCCCTTGGGAAGCGAAACAGGATCTCATTCAGAAGTTCGCCAGGAAGGAGTCTGGGCCCGACGGTCATACGAACCCGGTCTACGCCGCCATGCTGAAGACGATGGACGACAACTTCGGACGAGTCATGACGGCGCTCGATGAACTCGGTATCGCCGACAACACCATTGTTGTTTTCTTTTCCGACAACGGCGGCAACACCCACAGCATGAGTGCGAGCGAACAGAAGCGCAAGATGGCCAATCCGAAGAGCAAGACGTATGGCTACACGAAGATTTACAACGACTACGCTGGTCTGCAGTATCCGACGAAGAATCTCGGTCTCCGCGATGGAAAAGGATCGCTTTATGAGGGCGGCGAACGTGTTCCTCTGATGGTTCGGTGGCCCGAACACATTCCTGCGGGCTCGGTCAGCGAGACAATCGTTAATAATATCGACCTGTATCCCACGCTGCTTGAACTGACCGGCCAGGCCGAACCTGAGAATCATGTCATCGATGGGAAGTCCTTCGCGAAGGTGCTCACAGAGGGCGTTGAGGCAACGGACCAAACGAGCGTCAGCTATTTTCCGTATCACGGCGGAGGCATCTCGGTGCGTGACGGCGATTGGAAATTCATCAGGCGTTACACCCGCAAACCGGACAGCTACGATGGCCTCGTCGAACTATTCAATCTCAAGGATGACCTCGCCGAATCGAAGAATCTCGCTGCCGAAATGCCGGAGAAAGTGGCCGAGCTTGATCAGTTCATCAAAGCGCACTTTGAACGCACCGGCGGCCTTCCCCCGAAACTCAATCCAGACTTTCAACCGAGAACGACCACATCCGTAGGTTCGAGAACCCCGACGCACGGGCTCGTTCCCAAGCAATGCGAACTCGAGTCGATCGACGGCGGCATACGCGTGATTGCCCAGGGGAAGAATCCCTTCCTGGGAACGGCCCAAGTGAAACTGGACGGACCGATCACGCTGCGCCTGCAAGCTCGGGGCGTCGATGGCAAGAGCGGGACGGGACGTGTTCAGTGGCGAACCCAAAAACAGACTGAGTTTCCTGCAACCGGCCAGACGGTGGACTTCGAAGTTCCTGAGTCGACAACCTGGCAAGACATCACAGTGCAAGTGCCTGTCGAGGGACGAAGTCAGTTGCTTCGTCTGTATGTCCCAGCCACTGACGGTCTCGACATCCGCTCGATCCGCTGGAAAGCCCAGGACGGGAAACCGGTCCAGTGGGATTTTTCAACGGATGCCCGGTAAGGCACGAACGCAAAAGCGGGATTCAGATCTCGCCCACAACGAAAAAGAGATCCATCAACGGAAATCGAATATGCTGAAATCTTTAACATTCTTTGCCCTCATCGGCTGCTTACTGTCGTCACTTGTGTCGGCAACCCGACGGAGTTGGCTGGTGAACATGCGCTGAAGGATGAGGATAGGAAAAAGCGATTGTCAACCGCCCTCGGTGCATGGCTCAGTTCGGTGAAAGAAGATGCAGGCAAACTGACCCCGATCAGCAGAAGCTCACCCCTGAGGTGACCGGCTCGCAACCTCAGAACGCACTTTCCAGAAAAAGGGAATTCGACGTCGGTGGCACAGACCGCAGCCTGGCCGTTGAGCTCTCTAGGGACACGACAAGCAGCCCGCCTCTTGTAACCACAGCTTTGCCTCGGATGTCGCGGTGGTACTCCGCCGAGCACATTTCACAAAGTTTTTCGTTAACGATGTCAGGAGATGATCGGCATTCATTTCGAACCCGAAGTCCGCCCGCGATCTCAAACCAGACCACATTGACGCCAGCGCGCTGTACGTCACGACGATCATCGCCGAGGCCTCGTCCATTCCAAGTTTTTATCGGCCTCTGACCCGACAGAACCCTAAAACAAATGTACCGGACCCTTTCATCGATTTTAATCCTTTGCCTGGCGGCCGCGCATTCGCATGCTCAATCCGAATCGCAGAAACCCAATGTCATCGTGATTCTCGCTGACGACCTCGGCTATGGCGATCTGTCGTGCTATGACGCGGAAGATATTTCCACGCCGAATATTGACCGTATGGCGAACGAGGGAGCGAAGTTTAGCAGCTTCTATGTTTCGGCCGTTTGTTCGCCGACACGCGCGGCGCTGATGACCGGCTGTCATCCGACTCGCGTGGGTATCGGCGGTGTCATGTTTCCTCGGAACAATCATGGGTTGAATCCTGACGAGATCACGTTGCCGGAGCTGTTGAAAGGTCAGGGTTATGCGACAGCCATCATTGGCAAGTGGCATCTCGGCAACGAAGACATGTTCCAGCCTCTGAACCACGGGTTTGATACCTGGTACGGAACGCCGGCATCCAACAACCAATTCTTTTACCCGACGATTAAGAAGTACGCGGCCGACTGCGTGTTTCGCGAAGGCTACACCCGCGACGGAATCCTCAAACGAGAGACCGCAGCCTGTCCGCTGATTCGCGACAACGTCGTCACCGAAGTTCCCGCGGACCAGACGCAGTTCACTCAGCGGTACACACGCGAGACCATCCGCTTCATCACCCGAAACAAAGACAGACCGTTCTTTGTGTATCTGGCGCACAACATGCCGCACATCCCGCTGCATGCGTCCGATAAGTTCGTCGGCAGCAGCCAACGAGGCATCTACGGTGACACGATTCAGGAACTCGACTGGAGTACCGGCGAGATCCTGCGGTCTCTGAAAGAACTGGGACTTGATGCAAACACCCTTGTCATCTTTACGTCGGATAACGGCCCAAACACAGGAAAAGGTGGCAGCGCTGGCCGGTTGAAAGGTGGCAAAGGCTCGACCCTGGAAGGCGGTGTCCGAGTTCCGTTCGTTGCTCGCTGGCCAGAGTCAATTCCGGCCGGCACGGAATCCGACGAAACCATCACAGGCATGGATCTGCTGCCGACGCTGACCAGACTCGCGGGCGGCGACGTTCCAAGCGACCGAGTGATCGATGGAAAAGACATCTGGCCGCTGCTCGCCGGAGAACCGGACGCCAAGTCACCCCACGAAGCCGTCTACTACCTGCGAGGCCGAGGCGTTCAGGGAATCCGTGTCGGCGACTGGAAGTACCTCGTCGATGACTCTTCGAAGAAGGAAGCCTCGAGAATTAAAGTTGAGTTGACTGCTGAGGAACAGAAACTTCCTCGCAGAGAGCGTAAAGCACTCATCAAGGAACGTGGGAAAGCCGCAGCTCAAAATCGGGGACCAACGGCTGCGCTCTACAACCTGACTAACGACATCGGCGAACAAAACAACCTGTTGGCGAAACACCCAAAAATCGTCGCCCGTTTGAAGAAGCTGTTGGATGAGTTCGGCCGTGAGCTTCGCTCTAATTTGAGACCTGCCGGCGTTGCGGAACCAGTGTCGATTGATTAGCAATAGATGAATGCGGACACACACAATTGAGAAACATTATGTCGCATCCCTATCACAGATTCGGAAGGTCAATGAAACGATTCAAAATAGCTCTGATGGTCTTGTTCTATTCGTTCATTGTCACCAACCAGTCGACACTTGGCGCTGAGCTGAATCTGACGGAAACAGATGACACGATTCGCATCACCCTGCGTGGAAAACCGGTCCTGCAGTACATCAAGAAATCGCAACCCGTTCCCGATGGACTGCCGCAATACTTCAGTCGCAGCGGCTACATTCATCCCGTTTACACTCCGACGGGTCAGGAGCTCACCGGAGACTATCCCGCGGATCATGCTCATCAACATGCGCTCTTTTTTGCGTGGGTGAAAAGCAAGTTTGACGGCAAGAGTGTCGACTTTTGGAATCAGGCAAAGGATCTCGGAAAAGTTGAATTCCGCGAAGTGCTGAACCTGGGTCGAGAGGAGCAAAGTGTCTCCTTCAGCGTCAAACACGCGTTCATGGTGAAAGATGGTGACAGGTGGATTGACGCACTCCACGAGGTCTGGACCGTCACCGTTCATCAAACGCCTGCCGACCACTTCCTTTTTGATGTCGTCAGCGTTCAGCAGTGCGCATCCGACAAGCCTCTGAGCCTGGCCGAATACCACTACGGCGGCATGGCGATCCGCGGCAACGTTCAGTGGCTGAAGGAAAAGGGGGACCACAGCATCAATGAGGGAGACCTGCGTCTCCTGACCAGTGAAGGCAAAGACCGCTGGGAAGGCAATCACACTCGCCCCAACTGGGTCGCTTTCTTCGGTCAAATCGATGGCCGGGACGTATCGGCTGCCGTCTTTTGCAGTCCGATAAACTTCCGCGCGCCCCAACACGTGCGGATTCATCCTAACAAACCCTACTTCTGCTTTGCGCCCATGGTGGAAGGTGCGTTCAAAATCACGCCCGGCAAGGAATACGCTTCACGATACCGCTACCTGGTGACTTCCAAAGCAGTCGACGTGCAAATGATCGAGAAGCACTGGGATGAATACGCGAAGACCGAGAAATAACGTCCTCCGCAGCCAGGGTTCATCCGTTGCCAATCCTCACAAAGATCAACAATGAAGTTCGTCCAATCATTCACAGCTTTTCTACTGCTTGCTTCGGTTGCCTCCGCAGCTAGTTCTGATCGGCCGAACATTGTTGTCTTCCTGACGGACGATCAGGGATACGGTGATCTGGGTTGCTATGGATCGGAAGACATCGCCACGCCGAACATCGACCGGTTGTGCGTCGAAGGCATGAAGTTCACCAGCTTCTATGTTCACAACCGCTGTTCACCGACGCGTGCCGCTTTGATGACTGGCTGTCATGCCCAGCGAGTTGGCGTTGACAATGTGGTTTACCGGAGAGAAAGAATCGGACTTCACGCCGATGAGATCACGATTGCGGAACTTCTGAAAACGGCGGGCTACGCGACCGGGATCGTCGGTAAATGGCATCTCGGCGAATGGGATGATTTCAACCCGGTGAACCATGGCTTCGACAGCTTCTTCGGTTTCATGGAGTGCGATGACAAGAAAACAACCGCAATCTATCGCAATAAGGAAATCGTCGAGAAAATTAAACACAAGACGGATGGCATCCACTCGCCAAAGCTACTCGCCGCTGGCATTGAGTTCATCAAACAGCACAAAGAACAGCCCTTCTTCCTTTACTACGCTTCGCCACTGCCGCATGTGAAGTGGCTTCCCCATCCCCGTTTCAAGGGAAGCTCCAAACAAGGTACCTACGGAGATGTGGTGCAGGAGATTGATTGGCAAGTCGGTGAGTTGATGAAAACACTCGAAGAACTCGACCTCGCCGAGAACACGCTCGTCGTCTTTGCGTCCGATAACGGACCGCAGCTCAACGTGGAAGGTTACGGGAGTGCTGGAGTGCTGCGAGACGGCAAATGGACTAACTTTGAAGGCGGTATTCGAGTTCCCTGCATCATGCGGTGGCCAAGCGCGATTCCCCCGAATTCGACCAATGATGAAATCACCGCGATCATCGACCTGCTTCCGACGTTTTGTTCCATCGCAGGTGTGGCCCCGCCAGCGGACCGAGTGATCGACGGTCGCAACATCCTTCCTTACATGCGAGGTGAGCAAGTTGACACGCCGATTCATGACTCCTTCATCGTGCCGAGTGCGAGCATTCGCCACGGGGATTGGAAGCTGCTTGTCAAAGGCCAGAATCCCGGCGGCGGAAAGTCAGATCGGGTCGGCAAAACAGACCGAGTCCCGGCACCTGCTGGTGCTATGTTCAATCTGAAAATCGATCCGAGTGAATCAACCAACGTTGCCGCCGAGTACCCAGATCAGGTCGCCGAGCTGACCAATAGGATGAGCGATTTTATGAAAGACCTCGATGCACATTCTCGCCCCATTGGAAGCCTGTCAACGGAGAGCGGCAAGTAAATACTTACCCAGCGAAGTGGTCGGTTCTCATCGGCCTCTCGCTTACCCGTCGTAGTGGACGAGGTTACGAGTCCCTCTCGCCAGAGAATTAGAAATTAGAGATGACAAATATGAACAAGATCTGCTTGGTATTCCTGCTGATTGTCTCATCGTTTGGTGTCACCAGGGCCGACGCGGCTGATCAGCCGATGAATGTGCTGTTTCTGGTTGCCGATGATTTGAACAGTTGGCTGCTGGACGATGCGGATCGCTACGCGGGTAAAGTCGTCGCGCCGAACCTTCGCAAGCTGGCTGACAGTGGCGTCAACTTCACGCGAGCGTATACCGCAGCGCCGGTTTGTTCGCCTTCTCGCACCGCATTCTTTTCTGGCATCGCGCCCTGGAAGTCCGGGATCTACAACAACGCGCAGACCATCAACAAGAGTGAGGTAGTGAACCGGGACGAAGTGCTATCACTGGCAGGACTGTTCAAGAAGAACGGCTACGGCACTTTTGGGTACGGCAAAATCACTCACGGCTGGGACCAGAAAGAACACTGGGATGACAAAGTTGGCCACAAACGCGATCCGGCTCCTCCCGGTGCGCCTCTGGCCGGACTCAGCGGGGGAGAACAGGATTGGGGAATAATCCATCTCACTGAAGAGCAAATGAATGACACCGGCGGAGCCGACAAGGCCATCGCAGTTTTGGAGAAACAACACGACAAGCCATTCTTCCTGGCATACGGCACGTTCAATCCTCACATGCCCTGGTATGTGCCGAAGAAGTATTTTGACATGTACCCTCTGGACCAGATTGTCCTTCCCGAGCTTAAGGAGGATGACCTGGACGACCTTCCTCCTTTGGCCAAAGCGGTGAGTGACGGGATCGGGAGCTTCGCCGACAAGGTCATCGAGTCTGGCCAGCACAAAGAGGCGGTGCAGGCTTACCTGGCCACAACTACCTACGTCGACACTCAATTCGGGCGTGTCCTCGACGCCCTCGAAAACAGTCCGTACAAGGACAACACGATTGTGGTCTTCCTCACTGATCACGGATTTCACCTTGGAGAAAAACATCACTGGCAAAAGACGACGCTCTGGGAGGAAGGCACGCACACTTTATTGATGTTTCGCGCGCCGGGAGTCAGCCAAACCGGCGGCGTGTCTGAACGGTTCGTTTCCCTGATGGACATCTATCCGACTCTTGCGGAACTCTGCGGCCTCACGCCGCCTGCGCACATCGATGGACGCTCGTTAGTTCCGCTGCTCAAGGCCCCAAAGGCCCCGTGGAAGAGCACCGCCATCACCGGTTTGTGCGATAAAAGCAAAACAGATCTGGCCTACATCAGCATCCGCAACGAACTCGGACGCTACACCCGTTACGGGGCGAACGAAGAGGAATTCTACGACACCACCAAGGACCCTCATGAGTGGACTAACCAGATCGACAACCCGGAATACGCCACCACCGTCAAAAAGCTCCGCGCCCTGGTCCCCAGTTTCGAGGAGGCCGCTCAACCCCTTCCCTCTGCCCTGACCAAGGAGCGCAGGGAAACTCGAGAAAAGAAGAAAGAGAAAAAATAGTCCAACCCTTTCACATCGTGAGCACAAGCTGACCAATCATGAACTTATCACCTCAAAATCACGCTTCACGTCGAACGGCGTTGAAATCAATCGGCGCGACCACCGCGTTGGCCGCGTCTGGCGTCTTACCGTCAACGACTTATGCCGCACCGTCAACTTCCGCTAGCGACAAGTTACGCGTTGGATTGATCGGCGCTGGCGGGCGGGCCAAGTGGCTGACGCGCGCGTTGTCTCGCGAATCCCATCGAGCCGAATTGGTTGCCGTAAGCGATTGTTACCTTCCGCAGATCGACGCCCTTGCGGCTGATAACGAGAAGGATCCGAAGGCCGGTGATTCCTGGCGACGCTATCAGAACTACGAACAAATGTTCGAGCAGGAAGATCTCGATGCGGTCATGATCGCGACGCCGGATCATGTGCGCGTGCGAGCGGCAATCATCGCCTGTGCCAAGGGCCTGGATGTCTACGCGGAAAAGCCGCTCAGTTTCAGCATTCCGGAAGGCCGCGCCCTGGTCAAAGCGGTGCGAAAGCACGAACGCATTTTGCAGGTCGGCACGCAGCAACGCAGCACGCCGATCAATCAATATGCGTGCGAGTTCATTCGTGACGGTGGACTTGGGAAAGTCGCCACGATCCTCGTGAAGAAGTACTCAGGCTCTCGGCCTGTGACAGGCCTCGCCCGACAACCCGTTCCCGAAGGCATGGACTGGAATCGATTTTGTGACCAGGCAACGTTGCTCGATTATCACGAACAGCTTCATCGTCGGTGGCGAAATTTCGATACCTTCACAGGAGGCCCCATCTGTGATCGTGGGTCGCACGCGCTGGACATGGTTCATTTGGCGATGGGTTGGGAGAACGTCGCCCCCACTCGGATCGAACCCACCACAGAAGCGGAGAATGACAGGGACCGCGGTGTGAGGTTGTATTACCCGGACGGCACCGTCATTCGACTGGAAAGCACGGACGGACCGGCGTTCGGCGGCATCTTTATTGGCGAACGAGGCAAGGTAGAAATCAATCGAGGACGCTTCGCCTGTAATCCGAAGGATTTGCTTCAGCCTTTCACCGGATCACAAACCGAATCGCATGTCGGCAACTGGCTGGATTGCATTGAAACCCGCGAACAGCCCAATGCGCCGGTGGAAGTCGGCCATTTGATTACCAGTGTCGCGCACTTGATCAACATCTGTCGCACCACAGGCCGCACGATCAACTGGGACGCCACCAAAGAGCAAATCATCGGCGATGACGCCGCCAATGCATTGCTGACCAAGGAACGACGTCCCGAATTCTCGCTTCCCACTGTTTAGCCACAGGAACGTAAATGCTTTCTCACTTCTTTCGTCGTTTGAATCGTGCGAAAACGCGACGGTGTCGGTCAACGATCGCGCTCGCTGCGATCGCGGTCTTGATGTGCTGTGGCACCGCCTTCGCCGATGATTGGGTTACCCTGTTCGATGGTAAAAGCCTCGATGGCTGGAAACCGTCCCGCGACAACACGCAGTTCGCGCTCACCGACCAAGTCATTATTGGCACGAGTTCTGGCCAGACTCAGTTTCTGCACACGGTCGAGGAGTACGGTGACTTCGAGCTTGAACTGGAAGTCAAACTTCATGACACCGACTTAAACTCGGGGATTCAATTCCGGACGAAGCTGACGCGTACCAACGACGCCGGAAAAGTTCGTCCGTCCGTTCACGGACCACAGGTCGATATCGGTAAATCTCCTGGACGCAGCGGACACATCTTTAACCAGGGCAATGGTGCCTGGATCACGCCCAAAGAAGACTGGACTCGGAACGAGCTAATGGTCAACGGGGAATGGAACAAGCTGCGTGTAGTGGCCGTTGGTCCGCGAATTCAAACCTGGATCAATGGCAAACAGGTGGGGGATGTCACTGATTCCGAAGCCTACGCGAAGTATCCCTCGGGTGTGATCGCACTGCAGGTACACGGTGTCAAGAAGTCACCGGAGAAGGCACGACACGTTTCGTTTCGGTCGATTCGCATTCGCAGAATCGAATCCGCCAAGTAGCACCCGATCATCCAAATCCTTCACGAAGACATGAACACCGGACCACGTTCGAGTATTTGATTCATTGCAGCTTGACGGTCGGTCGCATCGATCCAGCGCAGGAAACAGCGGACTACACAACCGATGTCAGGCAGACCGCTGGTGCTGAACTCGACGCAGATGGAAAGTCACTTTTGCAAGAGGACCTACGGTCACCATGCACCGAAGAGATTGCCGTGTTCCGCGCGTTCGCAAGGACCGTATCGGAGGGGGGCGATGGCTTCGTTGTTCTCGACACGGCCCCGACCGGACACACGATCTTATGGCTCGATTCGGCGCTCGCTTACCATCGTGAAGTGACTCGCCAGACCCATCAGATGCCCGAATCTGTCGAGCAACTGTTGCCGCGTCTACGTGATCGGAACTTCACTCGGCCAGCCTGAAATGAATCGGGAGGGAGCCGGCCGTACGGCGAAGGAATGATCCGGAAATCCTCCAGGTTTTCCCTTGATATCTGGTTCGCATAGGTCCATCCATAACTGTTCTCGTTAAACGCATAGGTGCTGGGCACCGACAGCAGTTGGACATTCGCCCAACTCAATTAGGTTGGTCCAACCGCCGCAGGTTCGCGGCGATGGCGCGACGATCGTCAAGGGTGACGATCTTTCCGCTACGGCACGACTGAGTCTCGCATGTAAGGCGTGTGTGAGCACGAAATTGTGGGACTTCGCCATGGTTCACGTGCCAAGACGCTGAACAACTCGCAATCCACTGACCTGTCGCATCCATCGTAAACTTACCATTGCTTCCCACTGTAGCGTCAGAAGGCCGAACGAGCTGTCTTTCAAAGTCTTGCTGGCCGTGCAACTGGGAGACTTGCACTTCCTGGAGATGGCAACCCACGGGATTGGCGAAATAAATCTTGCTCCCGTCACTCGAAAACTGAACATCGTCCACGGGACCGCTAATCCGACCGATGTAACGAAGATTGCCGGTTGGCATATTCCACAACGACAATCGATCATTTCCTCCCACGACGAGAAGCGATACTAAATTCGGGACTGCGTGCTTTTGAAATGGAGTTCGGCAAAGGGTTGCAATGATTCATCGGCCGGGGGCGCAGCAGTGACTCGGCACGCCGGAAAAAGAATGCCCAAAAAGAAGCTTGCAAGCACAAGGCGATACTTCAATCGATACTGTCACTTCCCTCGCGATATTTTTGCCGAATAACTGCGACAGCATTTACCATAGCGTCCCGATAGGCAACGCGGCGTTCGTGAAGTTTTGCATGGAACACTGGTTTCGGTTCGTTCTGCGCTGGCGTCAGGCTCGGTATCACGACGAACCCAGCGCAAGCGATGAGGAGAAAGCTGACCATAGTTGTGGGAAGGATGACGCAGCGCATCGTCAAGAGATTCGCACTAGCACGGGTGCTAGCTTGCTTCTGGAGTAAACCGCCCCAAACTCTTGATCAACCTGATATGGTAGGCGAAGATTCGAGGCAATGTACTAGGGAGCAAGACTTCCACGTTCAACCGCGCTGAATTTAGGAATTTGAAAAATTCTTGTGGTCGATTCATCGATGAACGTTGCCTAGGAACACCGCAAGCATGCCTATTTTGCACTGCGCCCCCTGATTTCTCCGATGGTGATGGAAGACAGCGTTAATCTCGAGCAATATCGCAACTACCTGCGAGTCTTGGCTGATATGCAGCTGAATCCACGATTACGCGCTAAGGAAGACGTTTCCGACGTCGTTCAGATCACGCTGTTACAGGCGCATCGAGATCAGGGCAATTTCCGAGGGAAATCGGAGGGTGAGCTTCGTTCGTGGTTAAAAACGATTGTCACCCACACCTTGATTAACCTTGCCAAGAAGTACCAGGCTCGGAAGCGAGATCTACGGATCGAACGCTCGATCGATCAGCAGATGCAGGAGTCGGCAATACGGATTGTTGGAGAACTTTCCGCAGATCAGACCTCGCCTAGCGAACATGTCATGCGACAAGAGCGAGCCGAACAACTTGCCGATGCAATGTCGTTGCTGCTGGAAGATGAATGTGAGGCCGTGATGCTGAAGCATGTTCACGACTGGAAAGTTGCAGACATTGCTGAGCATCTGGGGCGGTCACCAGAAGGCGTTGCCGGGCTATTACGGAGAGGTCTCAAAAAGCTCCGCAGGTCAATGCAGGAGTCTGAGCATCATGGCTGATTCACCCGACGGTCACGTCGAAGCATTTGATCGAATCGTCCACGAGTACTACCAGGCAGTTGAAAACGGCCAGAGAGTCGACGCGAAGGTGTTCATCGATCAACACCCGGAGTTCAAGGACGACTTGGAATCGTTTTTTGCCGACCTGGAGATCCTCGGCGATTATGCGAACAAGCGGACCATGTCGGGCACGCTGGCGGATACACCCACCAATCTTGAACCGCGAGTTGTGACGGTTGGGCCAGGTACATCGCTCAAGTACATCGGTGAGTATCGTATTCTGGAAGAGATTGCCCGAGGCGGGATGGGAGTCGTTTTCAAGGCGAAGCAAGAGAAGTTGCGTCGAACAGTCGCATTGAAAATGATCCTGTCAGGTCGCTTGGCAGGTGCGGCTGAAGTGGACCGATTCCAACGCGAAGCTCGCGCAGCGGCTTCGATCAAACACCCAAACATCGTGGGCGTCCACGAGATCGGAGTGCATGAGGGCCAGCACTACTTCACAATGGATTATGTGGAAAGTGAAAGTTTGAGGGAGCGATTGCGCGAGGGTTCGCTTGCACCGCAAAAGGCCGCCAAATTGACCGAAACGTTGGCAAGGGCAACGCAGTTCGCACACACCCGCGGCATCCTTCACCGTGACCTAAAGCCTGCGAATGTCCTAGTTGATTCAAACGAGCAACCGTACATCACCGACTTCGGGCTTGCCAAACCACTCGCTGATTTCGATGACGCTTCGCAGACAGACATCACTCGCTCGGGTCAGATTATCGGCACACCGAGTTACATGTCACCCGAGCAGGCCGCGGCCAAGCATCAATTGGTGGGGGTTGCGAGCGACATCTACTCGCTGGGTGCAATACTGTACGCATGCTTGAGCGGCCGTGCTCCGTTTGTAGCTGAGTCAAGCGTCGAGACGATTCGTCAGGTCATTCATGACGAACCGGTGCCCCCGACCGTTCTTAATCCTCGGGTGCCGCGGGATCTCGAAACAATTTGCCTGAAATGCTTGGAAAAAGAACCGCACAAAAGATACGGCACGGCCGCGTTGTTGGCCGACGACGTAACGCGGTACCTAGCCGATGAGCCCATTCTCGCCCGCAGGGTGACATCGATAGAGAGAATTTGGCGTTGGTGTCGTCGCGAGCCCAGGATGGCCGTTCTATGTATGGTCCTATCGCTCGTTGTTTTGTTAATCGCAACGATAGGTCCAATCATCGCGGCTCAGCAAATCCGGCTCCGCGGAGAGGCCGAATACCTTCTTGGCGAGAAGACTCAATTGTTGGATGAAAAAGCCGGCCTGGTAAACCAGCTTCAAGATTCTGTCAAAGAACAAGAGCGATTCGCAGAGAAGCTCCAAGACAGAAACATCGGATTGTCGCGTCAGACTGCGTTTCTCTACCTTGCCCGGGGCTCCAATCTGTACGACCAAGGATTTTACCGGTCTTCGAGTATTGAGTTTCTCCGAGCTTTCACCGTGCTCCCCACTTCCGATCCCTTATCTGATTCAATCCGTTCCGTTGCTTTGGCTCGGTTGACGCACGGTGGAAGGTGTCAATCGATCATTCCTCATGGATCAGGCGTAGGCCCCGTCGCCTTTAGTCGCGACGGTAGTCGCATCATGACGGCAAGTGGTCGCTTTATTCGCATGTCGGATACTCGCACGGGACTACCCATAGGACCTGTCATCGAATACGAAGAACCGTTTCGAGACTCCCCCTTCGCCAAGAGTCCTGATGGATCACGTATCGTTGTGACCGCTCTGTCAATGCGGAAATCCGACAAGGCCAAAAGTCGTTATTTGGGAAGGGCACGAATTTTGGACACCGCGAGCGGGCGGCAGATAGGAGCGTCACTCACCCATGACAATCGAATTGAGGCCGTCACTTTCAGCTCTGATGGGAAATTCGTCATCACCGGTTCGCATGACAATACAGCCCGCATCTGGAGTGCGACGACCGGTGAACCGATCGGGCAGCCAATTCAGCATGAAGCGGTTGTTGTTTCCGTTGACATCAGCCCGAATGGCCACTTTGTGGCCACCGGGTCAAGCAACAACCTAATAAGAATCTCGGATAATCGCGGGCGGCCCGTTGGCGAACCTCTCAAGCATGATGATGTTGAGTATCAGATTGGCGACCCCAATCTGGGTGAGTCTCGCGTCGGTGGCGTAGTCACTTCACTTGCATTTGGTCCCGATGGATCGCAGCTTTTGTCGGCGGCAACCTCCGGGATCGTGCGTTGGGACGTGAAGACAGGTCGACGCATAGATAAGCTGAAACGGAAGTACAAGTTCACCATAGATCCAAGCCGTAAACGTTTCTTTACCTACTCGGAGTTGGGTGTGGATGCCTGGGATTTCCATACCCTGCGGTTGCGAGGTCATGTTGCCAGTCCTGCTGAAAAGCTTGAGTTCAGTGCTAACGGCAAACGGTTCGTTACGATCTTCGGTACCTCGGCTCGCGTCCACAACGCGTTGACGTTGGAGCAGATTGGAGCACCGCTTCCTCACGAGCATAGGGTCCGCTCTGTTGCCTTCAGTCCGACTGCGGACCGGGTCGCCAGTGGATCCGAAGATCCAACCGTTGCCGGAGGTAGCAAGGAAGACGAAGTTCGCGTCTGGCGGGTCGAAGCACCAACCCGAGTGCTCCTCAATGGAGTCTATGGACAAGTGGCTGCGATCAATTCCGATCGGACACGCCTGATCACGACGGAGGAGAATTTGTCACCGGCAACCGACGGTATGGGCTACGTCGCCAAACTTTGGGATGTGGAGTACGAACGTGTTCTTGGCGAAACATCCGTGCACACGGGGGAAATTACTTGCGTAGCCTTCAGTGCTGATGGTCAACAATTTGTCACCGCAAGCGGGAATACAGCGCGTGTCTGGGGTTCCGACATAATTCAGGAAGCCAGAAAGATCACTTGTGAAGGAGAGATCAAAAGCGTCTTTTTCGCGGGAAACCGAAACTGGGCTACCATCGCTTGGAATCAAGAACGCGGTTATCGTCGCGAGGATCTTCCCGATAGACTTCTGTTCGCGAGAGATTTGCGCATTCAAGTTTGGGATATGGACGAAGTGCGACCTGTGGGTCCCACGATTGAATTTCTCGGGTCATCCATCGCAGTGGCAATAAGTCCCGACGGCCGCATGGTCGCATCTGGATCAAATGGACAGGTACAGCTCTGGGACAGTCGATCCGGCGAACCTTTGGGGGACCCTCTCGGCGAAAAAGTCGTTGCCGGTAGCCGAACCGGAAAAGTACAGGTCGCGTTCAGCCCAAACGGAAGTCAATTGATCGCAGGAAATCATACGCTTCGCATTTGGGATCTCACCAGTCGCCAGCCGATCGGTCAGCACATGCCTCACGACGGAACGGTAACGTCGATTGCCTACGATCAGGAGGGTTTCCGCGTGGCTACCGGCACCTATGAAGGATGGGAGGGCAAAGCGCGTGTTTGGGATGCGCGGACCGGTCAGCCGCTAACGAATCCAATTGAGTTCAAAGAAAGCGCGCTTGACAAAGTCGCCCTCACGAAAGACGACAAGCTGGTGACTTGGACAATGGACGAATGCGGGCTCTGGGATATCGGTACAAACATTAGGTCCGAAGATTTTCGAACCTGGTTCGAGCGAGTTCTGAAAGTCACGGTCGGCGGAGACGGTTCCGTGAACATCAATCGCGCGCCACGCCCATAACCTGATCAGCACGGGCCCCGGTGATGACAGTGTCACCGTCAGTGGTGGAAAAGTGGAACGCACCAGTACCGGTGGAAGCGATGGCGAAGTTTCACTCGACGACGTGACGGTCAATCGTCGAGTCAAGGTGACAACTGGCCGGGGAATCGATCGAACTGGTGATTCGAGACTCGCTGCTCAAAGGTAAAGCGGTCTTCGATGGCGGACTCGATGACGCCACGCTACAAATCTTGTCCAGCCAATTCGATCGCGGCTTCGCCGCAGTCTTCCACGATTTTCGGACAGTTTTCGGCGAAGAGTGCGCCTAAGCGACTATGCGCGGCTGTTAACCAATCGGAAGTTTTTCGTCCGGATCGGAGCGTCGGAAGCAATCGGCGTTGTAACTTGTGCGCGACGTCAATCGAGAGAGCGCGATAGTTTTGACGCGATCGCGCGGTATCGTGCCGGGACAACGACTGCGGGGCGAATGCCGGCGAGAGTTCTGGTTGACCAGCACGTCTCAAAACCTCGCAAAAACAGGGCGGTTTTGCGTAGCGAACGAAAGCGGGCAGCACCAGACAAAGAGCGAACTTGAGGGCCATGCCGAGTTCGCAAAAGAAAAAAAGTACACCCGGCAGGATTCGAACCTGCAACCCTCGGTTCCGAAGACCGATGCGCTATCCAGTTGTGCCACGGGTGCTTGTCTCGCGACTCAGGACCTATTTTGCCTGATTCAGGTTCGGTTGTCTAGCGAGGTCGAGGAAGTTCATCGTGCCAAATTGTGAACGCCATGGGGAGCGTGATTTGCCGTAGGTTTGGGGGGGTGGGCGGCGAACGCCGGCGGGAACCCTCCCCTCGCTGCGCTCGACCCTCCCGCACACGGGAGGGTGACTTTGGAAGCTGCAGGACGTGCTGGCGGGAGGGTTCTTTTTGCGCTTGGTGCGATTGCCCACCGCAATCGGTGGACAACGGCAGTTGGCAACTTGGGGCCGCAGCTGTCCCATTGAGTGGTGGCGATTGATCTAGTACGACACCCCAGAAAGTCAACGGATTCGTGCACGAGGTACGGATCACCTTTGCAACGACTGTTCGTCGAATCAGCCAACACACCGCTACGGAAGTTTCACAATCATGCCACCCGTCGCAGCCGCAATCTTGATCGTCACGCTCGTCGCCGTTTGCGGGCTGTTGTTGGGCGGGATTCGCATCCGGGGTATCGGGCTGGGCCCGGCGGGGGTGCTGTTTGCCGGCATCTTGTTCGGCCACTTTGGCGCTTCGATCGATCCGGAGATCGCGGATTTTACGAAAGAGTTCGGGCTGATCTTGTTCGTCTTCACGATCGGACTGCAACTCGGCCCCGGCGTGATCGAGCTGTGGAAGAAGCAAGGCATCTTGCTCAATTCCATGGCGCTGTCGATTGTGGTTCAGGCGGTCATCTTGATCTGTGCCTTTGTGTTGTTGCTGGAGCTTCCCGTGTTCACATCGGCGGGGCTGTTCAGTGGGGCGACGACCAATACGCCTTCTTTGGGTGCCGCCGAGCAGGCGGCGTTGTCACTGTCGGGCGACGAACGGCCGGCGGGAATCGGCTCGCTTGCCTCCGCCTACGCCGTCGCTTACCCCGGCGGCATCATCGGAATCATCGCATCGATGCTGTTGATTCGACGGCTGTTCGGCATCAACGTCAGTGACGAAGTGGCTCAAATCAAGGAGCTTGAGAAACAGGATCATGAACCGATCGAGCGTCGCACGATCGTGATCGACAACCCCCATTTGGGATCCATTCCCTTCGGCCAAATCCCCGGCGTCGAAGATTCGGGCGTCCGCATTTCGCGGATCAGGCGCGTGGGGGAAGACGTCGTTCAAGCCGCAACGGACGAAACGGACTTGCACGACGGTGATCTGGTTCAACTGGTCGGCCCACGAAGCACGCTGGATCGGATCGAGCCGGTCGTCGGTCGCAAAGTCGATGTCGATCTGATGAAGGAACCGGGCGAAGTGGCGTATCGCCGCGTCCTGGTGACCGATCCCCAAGCCTTGCGAAAGACACTCCGTGAGCTGTCGCTGGATAAAGTCTTCAACACGTCGGTCACGCGGATCATTCGATCGGGCGTCGAGTTGACCGCGCGGGGATCAAGCCGCTTTCACTACGGCGATATCGCACACATCGTCGGTGACAAAGAGTCGATCGAACGGGTCACCCAATTCCTGGGGAACTCCGGCAAGTCGATGAAGGAGACGCACTTCTCGCCGCTGTTTTTCGGCATCGCGATCGGTGTCGTCGTCGGGATGATCCCGTTTCATCTGCCCGGTGTCCCGTTCCCGATCCGGTTGGGGTTTGCCGGCGGGCCGCTGGTGGCGGCGATTGTGTTCAGTCTGATCGGCAGCGTCGGAAAGTTTGTCTGGTACATCCCTTACTCGGCCAACCTGGCGCTCCGGGAATTGGGGATCATTTTGTTTCTCGCCTGCGCAGGCTTGGGCGCGGGTGAAACCTTCTTTGAAGCCGCACTCAGTGTCCAGGGCGTCAAATGGATGGGGCTGGGCATCATCGTCACGATGGTCCCGTTGCTGACGACGGGAATCGCGGCGCGAATGATTTGGAAACAGAACTATCTGACGATCTGCGGCGTGATCGCCGGCAGCATGACGGATCCGCCGGCGCTGGCATTCGCGAATTCTCAGGCCGACTCCGAGGCCAGTTCGACGGCCTATGCAGCCGTTTACCCGCTGACGATGATTCTGCGTATCATCGCCGCCCAAGCGATCGTGATGATGTTTGCGTGAGGCAGGGCCTGGCAGACCCGTTGATGGAACGAGTCTTGAGTCATGGATGACATTTGTTGCTGGAATCGCAGGCTGGAAGCTTACGCCACTTTGCGGCCGCTGGTGGCGAAGGCGAGCGCGGCTGCGAAGCCGGCCAGCAACAGCGTGACCAGGGCCATTTGCCAGGCTTGGATTCTATACTGCGAGGCGAATTCCAGATCGAGTTCCAGCGGTGCGTTTTCGGCAACTTGCACGGTGCGGCCGAAGGTGTAGACCGAGCCTTCTTCGGGCAGGCTGATGATGATCGCTTGCGGAGCCGGTTCGGTGGTGCGTTGGTGACGGACCAGGCGGGCGGCGATCTGTTGCAGCACCGCGTTGTCCTCGGTCGTGTTTCCACGCAGCAGCTGACTCAATTGTTGAGGCCGGAAATTCAACTGGTCCTGTTGCAGGATCGGGTTGTCGGCGGCCGCCTCGCGGAGTTGTGGGTTGTCTCCCGACACGGTGTCGCTTGGCGTGTTGTACAGATACAGGCGTTGACGACGTGTGTTGAGTCCGACGATCGCTTGTTGCGTTTGCAGGTTCTCCAGCTGCACGCGGGCGTCTTCGTTGGAAGCTGCGTCCAAAGCGTATTGATTGGCGACGCTGTTGAGTGCCCAGCGGGCCTTGGTTTGTTCACCGGCCTGCAACAGCTGATTGGCTTGCTCGAGCAACTGGGCGGCCTGTTGCGCTTGGGCTTGTCGCTTGCCGACCGCTTTGGACAAATAAGAACTGCGGTCGTATTGCTCTTGGTTCGTCTGGCTGATCAATTCCAGGTTGCCGTCGTGATCGGTCAGCTCAAATCCTTTCGGGGCAACAACATTCCACTGGATGTTTTCCAACGGCACGTTCAATTGGGGGCTGATCAATTTCAAATCCCTCAACCGATTTCCCGACACCGAATAGACGAAGCGGACGGTTGCGGTGCGGTCGTCGATGCCCGGCAGAATGTAGAACTGCCAGGTGTTCGTGTCGCCTCCCTGACGAATCGAATTGACGCTTTCGCCGTTGACGAAGATGCTGAACAATTCGCCGCCATCGGGGAGGCCGACACTCAGACTGCTGCGCTGGATGACTTCGACGGTCACTTCGACGGCGGTCAGCTGATCGCCGGTCGGCGACAGGATGGTGGTCAAGGAACCTTGGGCCACCCGCAGCTTGAGCGCATCGGCGATCGAATGCCGTTGGGCACGCACGATCAGAGGACTGGCGGGAACGACGGCCCGGAGGGCGAACACCGGCGCGTTTCGATTTTCTGCTTCGCGCAACGTCGGGGGCACCGTGCTCCAGTCGATCTGTTGCCAGCCTTCGGACAGTCCGTCGAGTTCCAATTCCAAGCGGCCGCCGGCGCGAACGGCGTAGAAATAGGACAGTTGCCGCGCCAGCGGGAAGCCCGCCGGGTTGAGCGTTTCACTGTCGTTCTCCCGATCACCCCGCCGTTCGTATTCGATGCGGAAGTCGATCTTGCCGACCACACGACGTTTGAACTGGATTTCCCAGACGTTGGAATCCGCCGCCGTACGAATCAAGTCGCTGACGGTGTTGCCGCTGGCCCGTAGCGTTTTGATTTCGTCGGCGTCGCTGAGCGGCAGAACCACTTGCAGCGAACGCACTGAAGCGTTTTGCACATTGAAATTGGCGATCAATGCGGTTCGCGTCTGGCCTTCCCGCAGCGTGACTTCATGCAACACTTGGCCGGTCACCCAGGGGTCCAGTTTTTCGATGCCCAGAACCAGGTTCCAGTCGCGTTGCAGCAGACGAAACGCCAACGCGCCTTGGGCTTCGCCGCCCATCGCCCGCGGATCGGTCTCGGAAACATTTTGTCGGGACACGGTTCGGAGCCGAATGCCGGTGGTCGGGCGGACGACCAAGTCACCGGTTTGGCGCGTCGCTTCGTTCAGCTCGAAACGGGGGATTTCCCATTGCCCGACGTCACTCGGCGCGGCACCGGTTAGAGCCAGCGCGAAGCTCTGCGTGCCGAGGGTTTTGCCGTTGAGGTGCAGGATGATCTGACGTTGGTCGTTTTCGGTCAGTTCGGCCCAATGGTGCAGCGCGGGGCCGGTCAGCGATTCGACTTCCAGCCCATCGGGTAGCGGAAAACTGAGCTGAAACAGTCCGGCGCGGGAGATTTCGGCGGCAAAGTTGATCGCCAAGACGACGCGTTCGTCGCCGAGTGAAAGGACTTGCTTGCTGGCGACACGGACTTCCGCTGCTACCGGTGCGACGCGCACGGCGACTTCCCCACCTTCGGCACCATAGCGATAGACCCGATGCAACACCGCTTGTTTGTTGGTGATCAAGCCGGCGTCAAAGTCGCCCAAGTTGACGGCCGACATCTGATTCGGTTGCAGCGTTTCCGGTTGGGCTTCGGGACCGAAGGCGATCGCGACGAGTCCGACTTCGCCGTTGGCGCCGCTGACCTTCAGTGGTGAGAGTGTGACATCGGCCGGTAGGGGATCGAGTCCGCGTTGTGTTTCGATGATCACGTCAAAGGCTTGCGACTGCGCGGGATCAATCTGCAACTTCAATCCGCCGCTCTCGGCATCGAATTGCCAGGAACCGACCGGTCCCGAGACCGAGCTAACGGTCAGGCCTTGGGGGACCACGACATTCAATTCGCTCACTTGGCCTTGCGATGTCCGGAGATGCAGACGATGGCGTCCGTCGACGACACCGGGTCCGGGCAGGTACAAGTTGGACGCTTCGACAAAGAACTGTGTTTCCTCCGTCGTCACATCACGGACTTGGGGTTTCAGGAATAAACTCGCGCTGCCGGGGCGCAGCAACACGTTGGCCTGGGTCGCGTCGTCCACTTCGGTGGTTTCAATGCGGACCGCGGAAGGAGAGGTGACGTCCCATCCGGCTTCGTCGTAGCGGAGATCGATCTGTTGGACGGCCGCGATGCCGGTCAGCACGGGGACGCCGTTGATCGGCTGGATCGCTTCCAGCTGAAAATCAAAGGTCGCCTGGTACGTCGCCGAGGAAGCCTCTTGCGGGTCGTCGTTTTGCTGGTCGTCTTCCGTTGGGGGCGACGGGTCGGTTGCCGGAATGCTGACGATGTAGGAGAGGCCTTCGCCGGCCACTTCGGTCTTGGTCAGCCGCAGCCCGGTTCCTTCGAAACGCGTCAGGACGGCGGGGGCTTTGAGCAGCAGGAAGCGGTCCCCCGGTCGGCCGGACAGCGTGATGGTTCCGGTTGCGGACAACCGAGCGTCTTGATGCGTCAGTTTCCACTGTTGGTTGATCGAGTCGGCCGCTTGAAACCCCGCCGGAACGGCCGCCAGACTGCTGCTTGCCATCGACAGCATCAGGGCGAACCCGATCAGCATCGGCGTCACCGGACCAAATGCTTCGCTGGGGACTTCGTTGGAAGCGTCATCTTGGTTTTCGTGTTTGGCTTTCCTTCGCTCGGCGAGGTCGCGCAAGGATTGATTGGTGTGGTGGACCCACTCACGCGCCGGAGGCAGAAACAGCAGGGTGAAAATCGCCACGGCGAGCAGTCCATAGAACCACGCCGCGCCGTCACCTTGCAGCAACACGCCCAGCGCCAGCAATAGAATTCCCCCGCCGCGCAGCAGTCGGCGTTCTTGGACGTCGCGTCTTCTGAACGACCAGGCCACGGCGACGATGGCACACAGCAACGCGGTCACGCCGGCGGACGAAAGATTGACGCGCCACAGCGGCGTGTTCTTCACCTGCAATGCAATGGTTTCGCCGGCCGCCAGAATCGGCACGCTGACTTGCAACGGCTCGGGAACGCCCCGTTGTGAGAGCGCCACCAGCGCGGTTGCGACCGACACGCCAATCGCGATCAGCAGACTCAGCAGACCGGCGACGCGGAGGACGTTCGGTTTGCGGCAGGCCCAGAATCCGAAACCGGTCAGCAACGCGATCACCACCAACGCGATCAGTCCGCGTTTGGCCACCCAATCCAATCCCGACGGCCGCAGCACCGGGACGGGCGGCGTGACCGTTCCGCCAGTCGGCACCAACACGTATTTTTCGTCTCCGGTCACATTCCACTGTGTTTTCAGGATGGGGGCGAACACGGTGGGCAAGGCGAGTTCGGGGCGGGACTGGTGAACGGCCGGTTTGCCCAATCGCAAACTGACCTCGACCGGAACATTCGGGTCCGTGCCGCCGGGAATCGGGATCAACGTGGCCTCGTCGGATTGCCGAGCCGTGACGGGCCGGCCGCCCACGGAAACGGCCCACAGTCGGACCGGTTCGCCGGGCAACTGAATCTTCAACGTGCGTTGCCCGCGTGTCTTGACGAAGTACACGACGTCGGTGACCAGTTCGCCGTCTTGCGAAACACGACTATTGGCTTCGGCGAATTCCACGACCTGCGTCGCGGTCGTGCCGGGCTCGAACCAGCTGACGTTCAGGTTCAGTTCGAACGGACGTTGGGTGTATTGCCAGGTTCCCAGCGGAGGCGCGGTGCTGAGCAGACGTAGCTCCGCGGGCAATTCCAGCGGATCCAGGTTGAGCATGTCATCGGAGATCGATTCGGTTTGGATTTTCACCTGCATCGGGCTGACGACTTGGATGTAACCGCGTTCGCCCTGGACGCCGATCGGAGCGACTTGACCGGGTTTGAACGAACCGTTGCTCTTGTCCGGTTTTTCTTCGAAGGTCACCAGCAGGGTGTAGGCGCCCATGACGGGTTGGTGCAGTGAAACGATCAGCGCGTCACCTTCTCTGCGGTAGGTGCGGACGTCCTTGCCGTCGACCATCACATTGCCCAGTGTGGCCGGGACGGTGATGTTCCACTCGGAAACCGGCGACCCGGTGACGAAGTAGTTGATCAGTGCGCTTCCGTAAACCGTTTCTTCGCTCAACGAATAGAGGTGAAAGACGTCCGACTGCACACTTCGTTCCAATTGCTGGACGCTCATCGTGGCCGACCAACCCGGTTGGCGAATGCGAAAGGCTTGCTGCAGGTTCGGTGTCGGTTTGGGAAAGTACGACAAGGGTTTTTCGGCCAGCAAGTCTGTCGACGCGATTGAAATCCGAAAGCCCGGGGCACCGATGATTCCGAGGTCGCCGCGGACCGATTTTGCCTCGGGGTACTCGATGCGTGGCAGGTTCCAGTCGCCCTCCGACGCGGCTTCACTTTTTTCCAAGTGCAACGCGACGAGCTGGCGTCCGATCACGTCCTGGCCGAAGATGACTTTTAGATTGCGGCGACCACCCGTGACGGCCGTTGCAGTGATGTAGTCGGCGACGCTCGCTCCGGTGACCGAGACCACGGAGTAGTCCGACGGGATTCCAAAATCCCATTCGCGTATCGGGGCTTCGCGAATATCGAGTTCAATGTCCGCCCGGACCACGCGATCCGTCTCGGCCAATTCGTAAAGCACCAGTTCGGAAACGTTGACCTCCGGTTGGATGCGATCTGCGGCGACGGTAAAGCTGTGCCCGGCGGCGGGAAATCGGTACACGAAAACTTGACGGGCTTCGATCGAATCACCGGGAAACTGATCCGGTGCCAGTTGGTTCATGCCGCTCAGCAGCGTCGGTTCCAGACGCACCGATCCCAGGTTCGTCAGCCGCAGGAATCCCGAATGACGGATCGCGCCGATCGGGACCAGCCGCAGCCCTTCGACTCGCACCGGAAACGCGCCCAGCGGCGTTTGGCTGCGCACGTTGATCTGGCTTTGGCCGGTGATCGGCTGGCTGAGGGTGACGTCCAGCTGACGCGATTGCCCCGACTCGGTGACTTTCCAGCCGACGATGTTGTCGCCCTGGACGTCGAGGATTTCGCCCGGTCCGCGTAACCCGATTTGAAACGATTTCAGTTCGCCTTGAAGCACTTGATAGGTGATCTGGTGATCTTGGCGCAGCAGTCCGGTGCCGACTTTCGCTTCGATCTTGCCGGTGGTGGTGAAGAACAGTTTTCCTTCGCCGGTTCGACGAGCGGTTTTCCACTGCAGTTTCGCGCGGCCGGTTGCCGGCAAGAAACCGAGCCAGGTGTCGTCGTTGCGAAGCGGCACGACCGATTCTTGGTCGCTCACAAACTCGAGATCAGATTCCAGTCCGATGAGGGTCAGGGGAACCACGGCGCTGGCGGCGATGGTGATGTCCATGCGATGCACGTTGGGGGCGGGGGCGTCCAGGGTGGCGACGAAATCGAGTGCCACCGGAAAGCTGCCGGCATCGGCAAAGGTCAGTTGGTAAACCGATTGTCCGTTGAGCATCGAGAGCTGCAATTGGTAGTTGTCGTCGGCGGGCACCTCGCTGACGGCGGCATTGCCCGCGAGGATCATGATTTCGGCACCGGGCTCGGTGACATTTGCGGTGCTGCGAAGCTGGAAGCGAATCGATTTGCCATCGGGATGCAGCTCGCCGCGCAAGGTGGTGTCGACGAGTTCGACTGCTGCGGGGGCGGCTCCGTCACGCTGCAGTGAGAGCTGGATTTGGCCGCCGCTGGCTGTCTGGAAACGCTCGGCCCGATCGCCAGAATCCAGCGGGACAAACCCGCTGACCGAACTGACCGTGGCGGCGACCTCAGGGGCATCGATGATGGTTACGACCGAATCGAAACCGACGGACTCGCCCGGGGTCAGGTGCGTCAGATCGATGGACGTGGGAAGTTGCAGTTCGTCCGAGCGTGTTTTGATCTCCACCTTCAGCTCGGTCGCGTCTTGGTTGATGTGCAGATCCAGGAATCGCTCGTCGCCTTCGCGGCGGACGGACCAAGACCGCAGGTTTTCGCCCTGGACATCGCTGAGAGCGTCTGGCCCGCGGAGTCCAAAACTCAAGGTCTTGGCGCGCCCCTGGATGACTTTCGCCGTCAGCTGGATGACTTGCTCGATACGTTCAGTCGAGACGTTTGCAGTCGACGTGGCCTTGGCCGTGTAGAAAACCGGTGGGTCGGGGATTTGTCCGCGGGCTTCCACGACGATCGTGCCGCTGCCATCACCGGCAATGGAACTGCTCAGTTTGGCTTGTGGTTCCTGGTCCTGGGCATGACAGGGACGGCTCGGTGGCAACGGCAGTACCAGCAAGAACAGCGCGATAAAAACGGCGAACGCAGTTTTGGGCACGGGCGATGTTGATGCGTTCATGGATGCGATTCCTTGGGGGCGAGTCTGGTTGCTGAGGCCCGGAGGGCTGGCACAATGCTTGCCGGTGGCGTCAGCCACCGGTCCATGGGTGTTCGAACGCGAAGGCCTGAAGGGCCGACACAATCGGGCACTGAACCCCAGGGCATTGTGTCGGCCCTTCGGGCCTTGGACATTCCTTGGGATCATCTCCGGTGGCTGACGCCACCGGCAGACACTCTGCCGGCCCTCCGGGCCTAGAGAATCTCTCAACAGATAAGCTGAATGTCATAGATCGATTCCGTCAGAGTCAACAAACTTGAAACTTGAAACTTGAAACTTAAATCAACTCAATTCCCGACCAGCTGTCGGGCTTGGCCAATCATCATTTGGAGTTGTTGAACTCGCTTGCGGTTGCGGTCTTGGTCGGGTAATCCGGCCAGCAGATCGGAGAGAGTTTTCAGGTCGACGTTGGCGCCGAGCGGATCGCCGCGGAGCTTGGCCGCGAACAGTGCGGCGGCGGTTGCGATGCGAATCGATTCGGACGCTTGGTCGGGTCGTGGTGCGTTGGGTTCGTACGGGATCGGCCAGCGGTTTTCGATCATCTGTCCGGTCGACAGGTCTTGGAACCTGACCGAGACCGAACCGACGTCTCCTTCGCCATCGGGTTTGGCTTGAAATTGATAGACCGCCACTCCCGCTTCGGCCGCCGCCATCTCGGCGGCATCGACCTTGTCGTTGCGGAAGTCTTCTTTCTTGAGCAGGTGTTTTTCGAAGCCGAGCAATTTGTAGTGGCCGACGCGATTGGGATTGAATTCGATTTGCACTTTGACGTTCTTGGCCGAGGGGCGGAGGGCGCCGGCGATTTGGCTGGCGAAGCCGTCGTCGGCGTCATCGGGTGAATCGAGCAGGTAGTAACGGCCGTCGCCCTTGCGGGTCAGCGCTTCCAGGATTTCGTCGTTGAGTCCTTCGGCAACGATGCCGGCGGCATCAAACGCGATGCCCGCTTCGCGGATCGTCGTGATCCGTTGCGAAAGGCTTTCGGGGTCGGCGTTGCCCAAGTTGACGGCGCCATCGGTGAGCAAAATGATTCGGTTCTGCGCGCCGTCGGTCTGATGTTCGCGGGCTTTTTCAAACGCAAGTTGCAGTGCCGCTTCGATGTTCGTCCCACCTTCGCTGGGCAAGTTGTCGATCAGCTCGACCAGCCGTTGTGCCTGGGCTCCGTCGACCTTGTCGGCCAGCAGTCGCGGTTGGCGTGCGAAGCTGATCAAGGTGACTTGATCGAGTGGTTTGAGTTGCCCGGCGAGCAGGGCGAATGCGCGGCGGACGGTTTGTTGCCGGTCGAGGCGTTCCATCGAACCGGAGTTGTCCAACAGGAACGTCAGACGCAGCGGCGTGTTGCTGGCCCGTCCGGCGGCGGCGGTCCGCATCGAGACACGCAGCAGGTTGCGTTGCTGCAGAAACGGATGAATGGCTTGTTCGAGCCGGCAGGCAACCTTTTCGTCTTGGCTGGGCATCGGATCGCCATAGTCCAAGGCATTGACGAATTCTTCGATCCGAATTTTCGCCGGCTCGGGCCATTCGCCTCGGGCGAGCGCCGCGGCGGCGAGCTTGAAGGAGACGTCGCTGACGTGCAGCGAGAAGGTGGAAAACGCTTCGGTCGCCGCGTCTTTCTCATCCAGGCCGGCGGGCACGGGCGATTTTTCCATGGTCGATCGTTTCAGCAACCTTGATACGGAACTCTCCGTCGACTCGTAAGACATGAAGACATCTCTGCCTTTGCTTGCCACCCGGCCGTTCTGCTGCTGAAGTCCCTTTTGTCGGGTGCTTTGCTTTTCCGCTTGATCGGCCGCGGCAAGTCCGTCGAACCCATCGAGCGAGGCGTCGAGTTTTTGAAGCCAATCCCGATTCACCTGCACGCCCCAGTTTGTCGTTGGTTTCGAAGGATCGGGTTGCGATTCCTCGGGTTGCGATTCACCGGGTTGCGATTCACTGAGCGTGGCCGTTTTGCCGGCGATTTCCGCACGGGAGCGCCGACCGGCAACGCGGGTTCCCCATAGCGCGGGTTCCTCCGCTTGGGGAATGACGATTTTGGGGGTGTCGAGGAAATGTTTTTGGTTGATTGCTTGCTCCGCTGGGGCGGTCACAGCGAGATCGGATCGCTCCTCCGATTCGCGTAACATGGCTTCCGGCACTGCGGCTTCCGGTGCGCTTTCGGGAGCAGGGATGGAATACGACAGAGCGTCGGAGTCGTAAAATCGACCGCTGCCTGGACGGTTGGCCGGCGGCGCGGTTGCCTCGCCCATCATGCTCATCCCCTCCATCATCTCCATCTCGGCCATTGGGCGATCAAACGACTCGGCCAGTCCTTGTTGTGGAGACGCATTGTTTTCGAATGCTTCTCCGCCTAACCCGCCGCCGCCCATCGCGCCGCTCACCGCGCCTTGGAATCCGAGTTGTACGTCGGCCATTCCGTTCTGGTCGACCGCACGTTGCTTTGCTTCACCCCGCTGAACCGATTCGAAATCGGTGACACTTCGACCGAACCTGGTGGAGGCTTGCGGATCAACCATCGTGATTTGATCGGAGAGTTCGGCGCCGTTGTCAAAACGCGGCATCGCGCCGGCGGAGAATTGCCGCGACGCATCGGCTCGGTTCCATTTGTCTGTTGATCGAAAGGTCTGGCCTTTCTCGACGCCCGATTCATCGGCTGCGGCGGCCACTTCGGGCAACGCGGTGCCGGGAGCCGTCGGATAGCTGGGAGCCGTCGGGTAGCTGGGAGCCGTCGGGTAGTACTGCACATCATCTTGCAAGTAATAGGCTGACGGGGGCACGGCTTCCTTCTTGATCGCATCGACACCGAGACTGTCTCGAATGGCCGACAGCGAGGATTTCGAATCCGCCGTGTCGCCGAAGGTGACGCCGCTTTGCGGCTCAGCCGGTTCCGCCGGACGCGCAAGTTGGCCGCCGCGGAATCGTCTTTCCGAACCGCTGACCGCGTAGTCGTCCGCCTGCGACGCGCCCTCCATCGCGTATTCCTCCCATTCAGCCTCCCCCAGTTCCATGTCTGTTGCAAAGTGGGCTCTGCTGTCGCTGGCGGCTTGCGCGGCTCGCTGTGCCCTACTTGCACTCAGCAACAGGTAGGATCCCGAGGCGAGCAGCAAGAAGAGGCCGGCGACGCACAACGAGATCGCGACTCGGCTGGCATTCCAGAAGCGGTTGTTCCGCCGCAGTGCGCTCACACCGCCGGGCTGATTCGTTTGGCCACTGATCGCGGCCAGCACTTGGTGTCGCTTCTCAGCGGGCAGTTTCCAGTCCTCGTCTTCTGGCGGGGCTTCGTCCGAGCTGACGTCGCGCATGAGTCCATCGATGGATTCGAATTGTTTTTTGACCCTCGCCAATTCCGGGCGCTGCTCGATCAATCGGTTCAGTTGATCGCGTTCCAACTCCGACGCTTCGCCGAGCACGAGGGCAACGATGCGAGCTTCCAGATCGGGGTCAAGGCGGTCGTTTTGAGATGCTTCGTTCATGAGCTTCCGTCGATTCCGAGTGGTCGGAGTTTGCCGGCCAGCTTTTTTAAAATGTGGTGCAATCGGTAGCCCACGTTGCCGATGGTGAGCCCGGTTTGGATGCTGATGTCGCGGTAGGTGAGGTCTTCGAAATACTTCAGCCTGACCAGCTGCCGATCCGCATCATCGAGTTCCAGCAAGCTTTGGCGCAGGGCGCCGGCGGCTTCCATTCGCAGCAGCATGTCTTCAGGCGTCTCGTCTCCGGTTTCGTTGAAGCCGGTGTCGCTGTAGTCCGATGACGGTTTGCCGTCATCGCTGGAGAGCGATTCGCGTTTGATGTGTCGGATGTAGCTGAAGGCCCGATTGCGGACGCTGCGGAACAGCCAAGCTTTGGGCGTCTCCACTTCGCCCCAGCGGGCGTGCAGCTGCAAAAAAACGTCTTGGACGATCTCTTCAGCCACCGCACGCCGTCCCGTCAGCGAAAACGCGTAACGCAACAGCGGCGTCTCCTCGGTTTCAAACAGGGCGCGCAAGGGGAGCTGGTACTCACCCTCGGCGGCCGATTGTTTGACATCAGGAGTCTGTTTCAACATGAATTCGGTTCGGTCCGCCTGGCAAAATTGAATCACGACCCCTTATCCTCGCACAGGAACAGACTCATCGCGAAGGAATTTATTAGCGAGTTTCCGGCAGTTTTCTCTGAAATCGCAGTCCGACGGCCGTTCGGGGCCGGCTTGACGCGTAACGCCACGGGGCCGGGTGGCACGTTGCAGTGACCGGTCACGGCGTCGTTGGGACACTGGCAGCTTCAATTCCGCCGTCGTAAAAAGCGCAGACCGAAGTGTCCGTAGTCCTGACCATCGACATCGCCGTCCAAGTCGTAGTCGAGGTCCGAATCGTAATTCGGGTCGCCGGAGAGCCGCAGGAAGGAAAGTCCGAAACGGCCGTAGTCCTGGCCGTCGACATCACCGTCGCCGTCGGTGTCGCCGAACAGCCGAAAGAAGTCGTCGTTGTTCGGCTGCGCCGCGGATTGTCCGCCGAAGACGGCGTCCGAACGCATTGCGTTGTCTCCCGGCGTGACCACCTGATCGGCGATGATCTCCAACCGATAATTACCATCGGCCAGCGAGTTGCTGCCCGGAATCGTTGAATCGCCGGAAAATGACAGAATCGCAGACGTCGTGCCGCCCTCGTCGCTCGCCGCAACCGTGATCGTTCCGACGGCGATGTTCGTGTCGATGTTTGTCAATGCAAACGCGTTTTCAAGCGCCGCATGGTCCACCTCGCTGACGAAATGGATCGTGACCGATGTGATTTGCGACCGACTGCTCGTGCCATCGTTGATCACGATCGATTCCACATCGGGGATGCGGACGATGTCCAAGCGAACTTCATCGCTGTCATAGATGACGTCCCACGCCAAATCCTCTGGCAGCGCGGGCAGGTCGAGGCAGGGGAAACCGCCGCTGACCGAGTCGGCCGTCACGATGCTGAAGGAATCGCCGACCTGCGGCTGATAGCCGTTTCCGAGGTCAATGAATCGAACCTCCAGCATCCCGTCCAGATTCGCCGACTCGGCCTTCACCTGGTCATATTCACCGCCGGCGATCAGACCGCCCAATTCCACCGTATGAGTGTTTGCCGCTGCAAAGGTAATCACACCCGCATCGGTCTGGGTCGGACTGTTCCCGAAGTCCGTGCCGCCGTTGAATGTCGTGACGCCGCCGAAGTCGCCTGCCCCCGTGACGAGGTGATTGAAGATCAAACCCGGCCCGGTGCCCTGAACGAAGCCCTGGTTCTCAAACTCGCCGTTGATGGTGTTGATCACGCCACGACCGATCAGCGTCCGGGTGTCAGCAAGCTCGATTCCATTGTCCGACACGAGCGTGCCGTTTTCGCTCGTTGAACCAAGTGTCGTTTGTTGTCCGAGTACCGCCTTGTGTCCGTCGCGCAAGGTGATCGTGTGCGGCCCCAGATTCAATCGGCCGTCCAGGTGGATGCCGTCCAGCGACATCGCGTCGCCAAGGCTGCTGTCTCCGGACAATGTGATCGTCGAACCGGCATCCGATGAAACGGGTGCGTCGACCGAGCCGTGTCCGAAGAGGACTTCGGATGATTCGAGATGGATCCCACCCGGGGCAACAATCGTTCCGCCGAAAAGGGACGTCAGTCCATCCACGTCGACCGCACCGAGAGAATCAATTTGAAGCGTTTCCCCGCCCACATTCAGCGGGCCTTGCACGGACAGTCCCGCCAGCCCCGAGACGTTCAGCGGTTCCACGTCGCTAAACGTGATGGCTGTCGACGGACCACCTTGTGTCGTCAACAGGCTGGCCGTTGTCATCGATGAACTACCCGAGACGAACGTCGCCGACGTCAGTCCTGTGCCGAGCAATTCGAGTTCGTCCCTGCCGCTCGAACCGGTGAACGTGATGCCCGACGGGACTTCGAAAAACCCCCCGCTGGCGTAGTCGATCTGCAATCGCGACGCTTCGGCCGGTGGAGACGTCAACGTGAGTGAAGCGAACGAGTCGATTTCGATTGCCGTGATCAAACTCGACAAAACATTGTCGAACACCTCGACTTGCAAACCGTTGCGACGAACCGTCCAATCGTCTGCTCCATTGCCGGCAGGGAATGCCAGGCTATGGTGCAACCTCTGGACCTTCAGCGTCGCGTTTCCTTGCGTGTAGACTTCAAAGACTCGACCACCACTGTTTTCATCGGCGATCTGTGTCCAGCCGCTGCCAAAATCGATGACGTCGTCAAGATTTCTGAGAACCGTGACCGTGTTGCGATGTGAACTCAAACGCAACACTTCGGAAACATCGAGCGACAATGCATTGGCGCCCGAGCCGGTGATGTCGATCGCTTCGATGTCGACCAATCGGTTGTCGGGGATTACGGTCAGGTCGAGTACCAAGCCGGCACCGTCAAGACGCAACGTGTCAAAACCGTTGCCGCCGAGGAGGCGACGGCCTCCGGAGAAATCGGTATCAATCAACGCCAGGATGTCATCGCCTTGGCCGCCTCGAAGCACATCGCCGCCGCCGTCACTGACGAGCGTGTCGTCGCCCTCGGCCCCGACCAACACATCCCGTACGCTCAACCCTTGCGAAGCGACGAGTTGATTGTTCGCCGCATCACCCAGCTGAGTTTCCGCACCGCCGGTAAAGTTTTTGCCAAACAGAACGTAACTCTCACCGGCCGCGGACAAACCGTCAGGGTCGGCGCCGGGGGCTCCGATGATCCAATCGTCCAGCCCGTCTCCGTTGATATCGAAAGCGGCTCCCAAGCCATCGCCGGCGAAGTCGCTGGGGGCGATTCCATTGATCCGAAATCCATTTTCGCCGCTCAGTTCAGAAACCTCCACGTCGGCGTTAAAGCTCCCGCGACGACCAAAAATCACGTAGCTTGCACCGGCATCGTTGACCCCATTCGGATCGGCCGCGACGGCACTGACGAGCAAGTCATCGTTTCCATCACCGTTGACGTCGCCCGCCCCAGCGACCGTGCGTCCTAAGCGATCATTTTCTGCCGTTCCGTTGATTCGGAATCCATTGGTTCCGTTCAAGGCACTCGGGTCGATCTCAAATTCGATGCCATGGGGTTGACCAAAAATCACGTAGCTCTGCCCGACGTTGTTCACGCCCGAGGGCGAGTCGACAAATTCCGCGCCGATGATCACGTCGTCAAATCCGTCGGCGTTGACGTCACCGGCACCGCTAACGGATCGTCCCAAATTGTCCGAGTTGGAGAAGCCGCTGACGGCAAAGCCCTGGCCGGTCGAAAGTGTGGCCAGATCGATGACCGGTGCAAACCCGCCGGTTTTCCCGTAAATGACATAACTTCTACCGAAATCAATCCGCCCGTCTTCTTCGACCCGATACGCACCGACGATCAAATCATCGAGCCCGTCGCCATTGACGTCGACATCTCCGCTGACACTAATCCCTGCCGACCCCGCTAAATCCTGGCCGACAATCATCAGTCCGTTGTCACCATCGAGCGCTAGAACGTTCAACACCGGCGGAACGGGGTGCGCGCTGCCAAAGACCACGTACGATGCACCCGCAAAGGTTCGACCGAAAGGGGCAGCGTCCGGTGCTCCGATGATCAAATCACTCAAGCCGTCACCGTTGATGTCGCCCGCACCGGACAGGGATTGGCCGGTGTTCTCGTTCACCGTTGCTCCGTCGACGCGAAAACCGTTGCTGCCGTCGAGCGATGACAACTCGACGACTTCGGGAAACGGTGTCGACCGGCCGAAGACGACGTAGGTCTCGCCGGCCGCAGATTGCCCCAGGGGATCTGCCAAATGAGCACCGATTGCCAAGTCGTCCAGTCCGTCGCCGTTGAAATCACCGATGCCGCTCACGCTGGTGCCGGAACGATCGCCGCTGCCGACCCCCGGGAGACGAAACCCGTTGGCGCCGTTCAACTCGGAAAGCGAAATCGAGGCAGCGAACCCACCGGGTTTCCCAAAGACGACATAGCTTTCACCCGCATTCGCACCGTCGTTCGGGTCGACGCCGTCGGCGCCAATGATGATGTCGTCATAGCCGTCGCCGTTGATGTCCCCGGCTCCGCTCACCGTGCCTGAACTGTCGAATGAATCAATCCCCGTGATCGTGAACCCGTCGTTGCCGTCCAGGTTGGAAAGCTCCAACTCGGACAACACAATGGCTAGGGACGCTTGGACGTTCAAGATCCCGTTGCCGTTGCGGTATCGAATGTAGGATTCACCGCTCAGGTCGATCGGTGTTGCGGCGCTCCAGCCACCACCGGTCAGACGAACCAATGAGCGGTCGCCGCGAACGGTCAACGTGTTGTCGTGCGATGACAGCCCATACAGTTCCTGTCCATCGAGTGTCAGGACGTGGTCCAAATCCGTGCCGAGGTCGATGTTTTCGACGTCGATGATGCGGTTGTCGGCGATCGCCGTCAGGTCCAGCGGTATGCCTAAGGAAGCGAGCCGCAACGTGTCCGATCCGTTTCCGCCGAGCAGCCGTTTGTTCCCGGAGAAATCGTTGTCAACGATCACCAGGATGTCGTCGCCCTGGCCGCCCCGCAACACGTCTTCCCCGCCGTCACTGATCAGGGTGTCGTTACCTCGGCCGCCGATCAAGACATCGCTTTCCAGCGAGCCGCGATCGGCGATCAAGGTATCGTCGGCATCATCGCCGACCTGCGTTTCCAGTCCGCCGGTGAAGTTTCCGCCCAAGACAACGTAGCTCGCGCCCGCGTCGTTCACCCCACCGGGGCTGGCACCGGTTGCCCCGATCAGGAAATCGTCAAAGCCATCGCCGTTGACGTCCCCGGCTCCGCTGACGCTTTGGCCGAACAGGTCGAAGTCCTCTTCTCCGTTAATCCGGAAGCCACCGGTTCCATCCAACGTCGATAGATCCAGCGAAAATTGATTGCCGGGCCTGCCGAACACCACGTAGGTCTCACCGCGACTGCTCCCAAGGTTCTCAGGACCGTCGGCGCCAACGGCCCCAATCAGAAGATCATCAAAGCCGTCACCGTTGACGTCGCCCGCACCGCTGACGCCGGTTCCGGAAAAGTCGCTCGGGTCAACGCCTCGGATTCGCAGGCCATCGGCACCGACCATGTCGTTAAAGCTGAAAACCGATGGCAGCGATTCGCCTCCGAACAACAGATAGGATTCTCCTGAGCTATTGATTCCATTGGGATCGGCAAACGGCGCGCCGACCAGTAGATCGTCGAAGCCATCACCATTAAAATCGCCCACACTTGAGACGCTGTAACCTGACTGATCGAGCGAGTCGGAGCCGTCGAGTCGAAACCCGTTGCTTCCGTCGAGTGAATTCAAAGCCAGCGGACCAACGGGAAGGTCTTTGCGACCATAGACGACGTACGTCTGTCCGGCACCTCCACTGGCATTTGGATTGGCGAGGTGTGCACCGATGAGTACGTCATCATATCCATCGCCGTTGATGTCGCCGCCATCGCTCACGCTCACGCCGGTATGGTCTCCGCTGGCAGCCCCGGTAAGCACCAAGCCGTCGCTTGCGGAGAACGCACCTGGATCGACAACCGCAGGCATTCCACTCATTCGTCCGAGTAAAACGTACGCTTCCCCCGCATTGCTTAAGCTGGCGGGATCCGCTCTATGAGCACCCACGATGACGTCATCAAGTCCATCACCGTTGAAGTCGCCGGCAAAACTGACGCTCTGTCCCAACTCATCAGACGCGGCGATTCCCTCGATGCGAAAGCCGTTCGTCCCGTTCAGACCGGAGAGATCGATCGACGACGCGAAGCTGCTCGTGCTACCGAATAGGACGTAGGCGTCGCCAGAGTTGGCCAGTCCACTCGTATCGGCCAAGGCCGCCCCGATCACCAGATCGTCGAGTCCGTCGCCGTTGAAGTCGCCGGATCCTCCGACGCTGAATCCCGATTGGTCGCCCGCAGCGATTCCGTCGAGCCGAAAGCCGTTGCTTCCATTCAAGCTGGACAGCGGGAACGACGCTGGAAACACGCCGGGACCGCCGAACACCACATAGGTTGCCCCCGCCAGATTGGCTCCGTCGGGCCTGGCCCGAGACGCCCCGATGACGAGATCGTCAAAGCCGTCACCATTGAGGTCACCCACTTGGTGCACACTGTTGCCCGATTCCTCGTCCAAGTTGACGCCATCGAGACGGAACCCGTTGACACCGTTCAAGCCGGAAAGTGATAAAGCCGGAAAGACAAGAGACAAGTTCGATTGAACGCGCAGCGTCGCCGTGCCATCGGTGTACTGCACAAAATCTTGTCCATCAATGCTGATCGATGTTGGGCCCTCCCAGTTCAGCCCTTCGACACGGACGTTCCCGCCATTGCCCAAGACGGTCAACGTGTTGCTGGTGGAAGACAGGTTCCGAATCTCCAGCGGGGTCACGATCAACGACTGGTTTGTCCCTGCGGCCTGAGCTTTCAATCCGGTGCCGAAGTCGATCTGTTCGATCTCGCGAATTTTTGTGTCGGCGATGTTGCGAAGATCGAGTGTCTCGCCTGCGGTATCAAGCAAAAGCGTGTCGAAGCCTCGTCCGCCGTCGATCCGTCGCGGGCCGGAGAAGTCGAGATCTGAGAGGATCAACGTGTCGTCGTCTGCGCCGCCTCGCAAGACATCGTCACCGCCATCGCTGGTCAATTTGTCATCGCCGACACCGCCGATCAACACGTCCACTGCGACGCCTTGAGTGGCGACCAGCGTGTCATCCGATTCGCCACCGACTTGGGTTTCGACGCCGCCGGTGAAGTTGTTGCCATAGACGATGTAGCCTTCGCCACCGTCGACCAGGCCAGGGTCGGCCAAAAAGGCACCCAGGATGACATCGTCGAATCCGTCTCCGTCGACGTCGCCCGCACCCGAGACACTGTAACCGGCGTTGTCGTCTTGCTTGATTCCGTTGATCTGGAATCCGTTGATCCCGTCCAATGACGACAAACTGATCGTTGCCGTGAAACCTGATGCCTTTCCAAAGACAACATAACTCTCTCCGGCATTGTCGATGCCTCCCGGATCCGCCCGGTGGGCGCCGACGATCAGGTCGTCGAATCCATCGCTATTGACGTCACCCGCACCGCTCACACTCAACCCTGCTCGGTCGAACGCATCGATACCGTCGATGCGAAAGCCTGACACGCCGTCGAGACTTGCAAGATCAACGGTCGCGGCAAACCCGCTGCCACTACCGAAGATGACATAGCTTTCCCCAGGGTCATTTTGAAGCGGATCAGGCGAGCCGATGATCACGTCGCCGAGTCCGTCACCGTTGATGTCACCGGCTTCGCTGACGTAGTGCGTGTAGCCAGCCATTCCATTTATCCGAAATCCGTCACTTCCATCGAGCGCTGCAAGTTCGACACTGGCAGCGAATCCATCGGTCTTTCCGAAAACAAGGTGGCTTCTGCCGTTCTGCGTGCTTATCAATAGATCTGCCAGTCCGTCTCCGTTGATATCTCCGGCACCACTGACAACGACTCCAGAAAAATCCTCGTCCTCGCCGTTGAGGATGAACCCATTGCTTCCATCGAGGGTTGATGGATCGAACGGGCTACGAATTTCATCGGTGGTGCCGAAGAGGACATAAGATTGACCGCTGTTCGAACTCCCGATCGATGCGGCGCCGTTGGCCCCGACGACCAAGTCGTCGAGTCCGTCACCATTGATGTCGCCGGCACCGCTGACACCGACACCCAATTGATCGCCGGCAGCGACGCCGTGGATTTGAAAGCCATCACGTCCGGAAAGTCGCGCGGGATCAACCGAGGCGGAGTCCCACACGGGTCGTCCATACAACACGTACGCTTCGCCGACGGAAAGATCAGGCGGTTGGTCGCCCGCAGACACGCCGATGATCAGATCGTCGATCCCGTCTCCGTTGAAGTCGCCGGCACCGCTGAGGCTTGAACCGAGTGTGTCAAAGCTATCGATCCCCTCGACGACGAATCCCGTTTTGCCATCGAGTCTGGCGAGGTCAACCGAAGCCGGCAGCCCATTTCGATCGCCAAAGACGACGTAGCTCGCACCTGCGCCGGTGACACCGCCGGGGCTCGCCAAACTTGCCCCGATCACCACGTCGTCGCGGCCGTCTCCGTTGATGTCACCGATGTCCGACACGTCGATGCCCGTGCGAGAGTCAGCTTCCGCGGCGATCAACCGAACCCCGTTGGATCCGTCGAGCGACTCAAGCGGCAGCGGGTTCCTCGCCGCCAACAATCGGCGTTTTTCCAGTGGCTCCAGCAAGAGTTGACGGCGCTGCGCCAAACCGGAGCGGTGAGTCAAACGTGTTTCTCGTTTCATGGAGTCAACCTCGTCGCTTCAAGATTCTGCACTATCGAGGTTATCGGCGACGAACCCGGATGCAATAGAAATCGCTGGCTGGGACCGAGGTTTTGGGTTGATCGTTGGATTTCGACGCGAGATCAGGCCGTCGGGTCAGTGGCCCGAAAGGCCTCGGAGACCGAGCGGTTTGGCCGGCTTCACGAGACGTCGGCACACTGCAAAAGCGGTTCGATTCCACTTGTCAACGCCGCGCCAGGATACAACCGTCTGTGCGCCCGGGTCCACCGTGATGGTCAATTGATCCAACGTCGCTCCGGGTGGGGCTGGTGGTCGCGGCCAATCTCCACGGTGGCATACGATGGTATCCCAACGCGAAAAATCCAGAAAGCTTTGTTTACCGATGCCCGCGTGCCGCCCGATCCACGCTTAAGCATGAAGCCGACCGTCAATGTCAGGAAAATTGTTTTCCCGTTTTGGCGTCGGCGTTGTTTTGTATGAAGGTCGAGATGGCGTGATTTGTGCAGTTTGACGAGTGTGTCTGAAGTGAACGTTGGCCACGGAACACCACGTGCAGCGACTTGCCGACGCGTATCGTTGGTCTGCCATCCGACCCGGAACGGCCAAGGATGTTCCTTGACATCCATTTCGAAGCACTGGCCAGCGATTCCCGCTGTGCGTACCACGATGAAAACGAAAAGCTGGCGGTCACAACAGTTTGATAGCCGTCGCGGCAAGGTTTCACGCTCTCCCAGGGCACCGCGCCGAAGGCTCTCGATCGAGACTCTTGAAACGCGCCGCCTGTTGGCGGTCGATCTGCTTTATCTGGGAAACCAAGCGGACAACTCGATTCAGGTCTTTGATGCTGGGACTGGGGCATTCGTCCGTACGCTGGTCCAAAGCGGTGCCAGCAGTTTGCAAGGGCCCCGCGGCATGGTTGTCCAAGGGAATAACTTGTTGGTTGTCAACCAGAATGTCGACACTCAGTTCAATGGTGAAGTGTTGCGATTTAATCTAGACACCGGCGCTGCGTTGTCGCCCCTGGTGCCCTCTTCAAGTACCAACGCTCCATTTGCGCCGCGGGGGATCGTGGTCAAGGATAATGTCGCCTATGTGGCCGATTTTTTTGCGTCGCCGTCACGGATCGGGAAATACAATGCGACCACGGGCGCATTCATCGGAAGTCTTATTCCCAACGGGTTCAATGCGGAGTTCAACCCGCGCGGGCTCGTGTTCGGTCCCGACGGTCGACTCGTCGTGCCCATCAACGCAGGATCGGCTTCCGGGTCGGTTCGCGCCTACGATGTGACGACCGAAAACTTTGCTGTCTTGATCCCGACGTCGAACGGTCGTCTGCAAACGCCGTGGTATTTGACGTTCGGCAAGACCGATGCTGCGACGCTGGCCTACAACACCACGACTGCGTTTGATCGGGCGCCGGTCTTGGCGGGCATCGAAGCAACGCCGCAGGCTTACCAAGTCAAAGCACCTAAAAAGGTTGTCTCCCAATCGATTACCGTCACCGACGTGGATTCAACGGTCCTGACCGGGGCGACGATCCGCATCACTAACAATTATCAATCCGGTGTCGATGTTCTTTCGCTCGGCGGTCCGCCGGTGGTTCAGTCGAGTTGGAATCCGACGACAGGCACGTTGACCCTGTCCGGCACCGCGACATTGGCCAAATACCAGGGTGCGTTACGGTGCATTCTGTTCGAAAATACGTCGTTGAATCCGACGACGGGCCAGCGGCGGATCGTGTTTCAGGTGACCGGTGGTGCGGTGACCAGCAATCAGGTTTCCCGCGACATTCGCATGGTTGCCGTGGTAAACTCGATCGCGGCTACGCAGACCTTCGCGGCGCCGACGTTGGCATCGGATCCAGTCATCCCGCCGCCGCCGAGTCAAGTCGATGCGGCTGTCACGATCGTGTCACCAGCGCCGAGTGATCCCTCCGGTGCCGAAGTACAGAGCGCGTTCCTTTCCTCGCAACCGCTATTTTTGGATTCGAATTTCAATGATCGCGGATTTCCCGATGGGGAATTCGACAGCCAGCTCTCTGATGCCAAACCACTCGTTGCGACCACGGCTAGGAGCGAGTCGATTGCACCGGATCTGGTCGATGAATCGCTCGACTCTTTGTATCGCGATTCCCTGTATCACGCACCATTGTCTGGTGAACCTCATGTCCAGGATCTTGGCGATGCAGCGGTTGAATTGCTTCAAAATTCGCTGTTTCTGACTCGATAGTGCTTTGGAAACTCTTCATTCCCGGGTTGCGTTTGTCGAGCGAAAAAGGGGGCCGGTATGAATGGCACCAGCGTTAATCAGACGGCATTCAGCCACCGTTGGTGTTTAGCCTTTAGGCGATTCCCGGTCGCTGCGACGCAGCGACAGGGGCGGCTAAAGCCCAATACCGCTAAGTTAACATGAATGAGGGGGCCCGGACGCTGGCGCGAACCGGCTGATGTCAAACGAATATCAGCCGTTTGGCGCGAGCCTACGGGCCCTCATCTGAAGAAACGACGCTTAACTTAGCGGTATTGGGCTAAAGCCTGGACACCAGCGCGTGTTGGTGTCCAGCCTTGAGGCGAATCCCCA